>NZ_JAPVLS010000045.1:0-76886 GCF_027158125.1 Streptomyces sp. H39-C1 | reverse complement strand
GGGAGGGGGAGCAGCCGGGCGGGGACCGGGGCCGCCGGGAGGCCGGGGGAGCGCGGCGCCAGCAGATAGCGGCCGGCGTTGGTGATCGAGCCGGGGCCGACGAGGTAGCCGCCGTGGCCCCGGACGTCGATGCCGGGCCCCGGCGCGGTGCCGGGCCTGCCGACGGAGTTGGGGACGGCGGTCCCGGCGGGGCCGGTGAACCACAGGTGGCGGCCGCCGCTGGGGGTGAGGACGGTGACGGTGTCCGGGACGGCGAAGCCGTGCTCTTGCGCCAGGGCGCCGAGGGCTGCGACGCCGTCCAGGCCGTGCTTGACGTCCAGGTCGAGGCCGATGAGGTGGTGCGGGGCGCGTCCGCAGGCGATGCCGTAGCCGGTGGCCCAGGGGGCGGCGGCGAACAGCGCGCGGACGGCGGCGGGTTCGGTCGTGGCGTCGTGCACCCCGTGGCCGATCCGGCCGCATTCGCCCAGGCAGCGAACGGGCGGGGAGGTGGGCGGGGAGCCGGGTGAGGAGCCGGGTGAGGAGCCGGGTGAGGAAGCGGGCGGTGGGCTGGGCGGGGATTCGCCGCGGTGCGGGGAGCGCACGGCGGGGAGCTTGGTGCGGGACAGCGGGATGACCGCCAGGTGCCGGGAAGCGGCGGCCAGGGCGTTGGCGAGCGCGGCGGCGTGCAGGACGGAAGGGGCCATGGATCCAGTTTCGTACTCACGTTCGAAAAAAGGGAGAGGGCGCAGGTGGGAGATTGCCCGGCGCGGGCGGGCGGCGCGAAGGTTGGCCGAAAATCTGCCTGAACGTTTCCGCGCTTGCGGGGGTGGTGGCGGAGGTGGAGAAAAGACGATGAAGGGTATTTCGATGGCACTTTGAATGTTTGTCGACAGATCGTCACGCTTGCGAGCTAAATAGCCCGTCCGGTCTGGTTCGCCGGGGATTGTGTGGGCAACTCTGATTCCGGCGACGTCGTACCAGTCAGTCGGCGGAGCGGTCGGCCAACCGTCCCGCACACCCCCGTTCTCGGTTCCCTGGAGGAACAACATGGCAAGCATCCGTACCTTCCGCGTCCTCGCTGCGGTGGCGGCACTTCCCCTCGCCGCGGTGCTCTTCGCGGGATCGGCAGCTGCTGACAACGGCGCCTTCGCCGGCGACCACTCGAACGCGACCATCGTGAGCAACTCCGGTGGGAACGTGGGTGGTTCGAACCACGGGAATGTGACCACCACCCAGCAGGGCGCGAGCGGATCGGGCGCTTCGAACCAGAACAACACCGCGAGCGTGAACGGTTCCGGGTTCACCGCGATCGAGCAGAGCAACGTGAACGTGCACTTCACCCCGCTGTGGTGGTGACGGGCCCGTACGACCGGGATCAGTGACACGACCGCGCGGCGGCACGCTCAGTGCCGTCGCGCGGTCGCGTTCTCCCGGGAGGATGGCTCGGTGGCTGCTCCTCCGGCCTGTCGGCGGGCGCGAACGTTCATCCACAGCCTGTGGACAACTTCTCATGCCTTGACAGGGGTGGGGCGGGGCGGAGAATCTGACGGTCAGTCAGAAAATCTGCGAACCCGTGGAGGCCGTCGCCGTGCACCTCGCCCCCACCCCGCGCCAGCACCGGCTACGGGCCGAGCTGCGCGAGTACTTCGGCCGTCTGATACCCGAGGAGACCCGCGAAGCCCTCCGGGCCGAGCCGCCCGGCGGCCCGCTCGCCCGAGGTCTCCTCCGCCGGATCGCCGCCGACGGCCTGCTGGGCCTCGGCTGGCCCACCGAGTACGGCGGACAGGGCCGCGGCCCCGACGAGCAGTTCGTGTTCTTCGACGAGTCCTACCGGGCCGGTGCTCCCGTGTCGATGGTCACGCTCAACACCGTCGGCCCGACCCTGATGAAGTTCGGGACGCCCGCGCAGAAGGAGTACTTCCTCCCGCGGATCCTCTCCGGCGACTGCGTCTTCGCGATCGGTTACACCGAACCGGACGCCGGCACCGACCTCGCCTCCCTCCGCACCCGCGCCGTCAGAACCGGACCCGACAAGGCCGACAGCGACGGTCCCGGCGGAGCCGGTGAGTGGCTGATCGACGGCAGCAAGACCTTCACCAGCAACGCCCAGGGCGCCGACTGGATCTGGCTCGCCTGCCGCACCGACCCCGAGGCCCCCAAGCACAAGGGCATCTCGATCATCCTCGTCCCGACCGACGCCCCCGGCTTCTCCTGGACCCCGATCCACACCGTCGGCGGCCAGACCACCAGCGCCACCTACTACGACGCGATCCGCGTCCCGTACGGGAACCTCGTCGGCGAGGAGAACGCCGGCTGGTCGCTGATCACCAACCAGCTCAACCACGAGCGGGTCGCGCTGGCGGCCATCGGCATGCAGGCCGAGGACTTCTACGACGCGGCCCTCGCGAGCGCCCGTACGCCCGACGAGGACGGCACCCGCCGGATCGACACCCCTTGGGTCGCGTCCCGGCTGGCCGAGGCCCACGCCCGGCTCTCCGCGACCCGGCTGCTCAACTGGCGCCTGGTCCAGGACGTCGGCGCCGGCACCCTCACCCCGGGCGACGCGTCGGGCGTGAAGTTCGCCGGTACCGAGAGCGCGATCGAGGTCTACCGCGCGCTCCAGGAAGCGGTCGGGGAGACCGCTCTCGTCAGAGGCGGGGAGAACGGCGAACTGGAACGGATGAACCGGGCCGCGCAGATCAACACCTTCGGCGGCGGCGTCAGCGAGGTCCAGCGGGAGATCGTCGCGACGATGCGGCTCGGGATGAAGAGGAGCAAGCGGTGACGGACGAGGCAGTGGCCGGGGATCTGTACGAGCGGCTCAAGGTCTACGTGGGGCGGACCGCCGCGGCCGGCGGCGAGGGCAAGGACCCGGTCAACGAGCCGATGATCCGCCACTGGTGCGAGGCGATGGGCCACCCCGTCCCCGCCGACGGATCCGCGCCCGCCACCATGCTCCAGGTGTGGACCATGGGCGGGCTCTCCGGCCACACCGCGGGCACCGCGCGCTCCAGCGCCTACGACGATGTCTTCGCGCTCCTCGACGAGGCCGGCTGCACCTCGGTCGTCGCGACCGACTGCGAGCAGGAGTACCTCCGGCCGCTGCGTCCCGGCGACCGGATCACGTTCGACGCCGTCATCGAGTCCATCTCGCCGCGCAAGACCACGAAGCTCGGCACCGGCCACTTCGTCACGACGCGGATGGACGTCCAGGCGAACGGCGAGCTGTCCGGCACCCACCGCTTCCGCATCCTCAAGTACGCGCCCGCAACCACCGCGAAGACCTCCAACACCGCAACCACCGCGAAGACCTCCAACACCGCAACCACCGCGAAGACCGCCAAGCCCGCCGCGCGGCGCCCCCGACCGGTGATCAACCGCGACAACGCCGCTTACTGGGAGGGCCTGGAGCGGCACGAGCTGCTCATCCAGCGCTGCTCCGGCTGCGGCACGCTGCGGCTGCCGTGGCTGCCGGGCTGCAACGCGTGCGGCTCACCGGACTGGGACACCGTCCGGGCCGCGGGCGAGGGCACCGTCTTCAGCTATGTCGTCATGCACCATCCGCCGTTCCCCGCCTTCGACCCGCCGTACGCCGTCGCCCTCGTCGAGCTGGCGGAGGGTGTGCGGATCCTCGGCAACGTCACGGGAATTCCGTACGACAAGGTGCGCGCGGGTCTGCCCGTGACGCTCGAATTCCTGACGGTCGACGGCGAGTTCACGCTGCCCGTCTTCCGGTCGGTGGAGGACTGACATGGACTTCGCACCCACCGAGGAGCAGCAGGCGGCCCGCGATCTGGCGGCCGGGATTCTCGACCGCAGCGCCGAGCCGTGGAAGGCGCTGTGCGAGGCCGGGCTGGTGGCCGCCGTCGAGGAGATCGGGCTGCTGGGCCTGGTGCTGCTGCTGGAGGAGGCGGGCCGCAGGACCGCCGGGATCCCGCTCGCCGCGACCTGCGCCTACGGTCTGCTGCCGGTCGCCGCGTACGGTACGGACGAGCAGCGCGCCCGGCTGCTGCCCGGTCTGCGCGACGGCTCGTACATCGCCACGGGCGCCTTCCCGCACCGGTCCGCGCGGGCCGTCGCGAGCGGTGACGGCTGGCGCCTGACCGGCACCTTCCCCGTCGTGCCGTGGCTGCGCGAGGCCACGCACGTCCTCGTCCCCGCCGCGACGGGTACCGGGACGCGGCTGTTCTGGCTGCCGGTCCCGGCCGGCGCGGAGCCCGTCGACACCACCGCCCCCTGGGCGGCCGCCCGGCTCGTACTGGACGGCACGCCCGCCGAGCCGCTCGGTGACGCGTCCGCCTACGGGGAGGTCCTCGCACGGGCCCGTACCGCCTTCGCGGGGCTGCAGGCCGGGGTCTGCGCCGGGTCGCTGGCGCGGGCCGTCGCGTACACCTCCGTACGCGAGCAGTTCGGGCGTCCGCTCTCCACGAACCAGGGCGTGCTGCTGCGCGCCGCCGACGCGCACATGGACACCGAGGCGATCCGCGTCACCGCCTACGAGGCGGCCTGGCGCCTCGATAACCACTTGCCCGCTGCCTCCCACGCCCTGACCGCCGCCTGGTGGGCGTCCGAGGGCGGCAAACGCGTCGTCCACGCCGGTCAGCATCTGCACGGCGGAATCGGCGCGGACCTCGAACACCCCGTCCACCGGCACTTCCTGTGGGGACGGCAGCTGGACGCGTATCTGGGCGGCGGCGCGGAAGTGCTCGCCGAACTCGGTGTGCTGCTGGGCGCACCCGACACCGAGGAGGCCGTATGACGCAGTCCCCGGTCCGGACGCCGGCCGGCTCCGTGCGGGCGGGTGACGAACTGCCGCCGCTGCGCGTCCCGGTGACCCGCACGCTGATCGTCGCGGGTGCCATCGCCTCGCGGGACTTCCAGGACGTGCACCACGACGTGGAGCTCGCCCGGGAGAAGGGCTCGCCGGACATCTTCATGAACATCCTCACCACGAACGGCCTGGTCGGCCGCTACATCACCGAATGGGCCGGGCCCGGGGCGGTGCTGCGGGCGGTGCGGATCCGGCTGGGCGCGCCCAACTATCCGGGTGACGAGATGGTGTTGACCGGCAAGGTGACGTCCGTCGAAGCCGACACGTCAGGAGAGAACGTCGAGATCGCCGTCCTCGGCGTCAACAAGCTCGGCCATCACGTCACCGGAACAGCCACCGTCATGCTCCCGACCCCGGTCCCGAGCCCCACCCCGGAGGCAGCCGTATGAGCGTCCGCAACCGCGACAGCCTCGGCGGCCGTGCCGCGATCGCCGGGATCGGGGCGACGGAGTTCTCCAAGGACTCGGGCCGCAGCGAGCTGAAGCTCGCCGTGGAGGCCGTACAGGCGGCGCTGGACGATGCCGGGCTGACGCCCGCCGACGTCGACGGCATGGTCACGTTCACCATGGACACCAGCCCGGAGATCACGGTCGCCCAGGCGGCCGGCATCGGTGAGCTGTCGTTCTTCTCGCGGATCCACTACGGCGGCGGGGCGGCCTGCGCGACCGTGCAGCAGGCGGCCATGGCGGTGGCGACCGGGGTGGCCGACGTGGTCGTCTGCTACCGCGCGTTCAACGAGCGGTCGGGCCGGCGGTTCGGATCGGGGGTGCAGCAGCGGGACCCCTCCGCCGAAGGGGTGGCGCTCGGCGCCAATCTGCCGTCCGGTCTCCTCACCCCCGCGTCGTGGGTCGCGATGGCGGCGCAGCGGTATCTGCACGCCTTCCGGCTCGATCCGTCGGCTTTCGGCCCGGTCGCGGTCGCCGACCGCCGCCATGCCGCGAACAACCCCGCCGCGTACTTCCACGGCAAGCCGATCACCCTCGCCGACCATGCCGCCTCGCGCTGGATCGTCGAGCCGCTGCGGCTGCTGGACTGCTGCCAGGAGACGGACGGCGGCCAGGCGATCGTCGTGACGTCGCCGGAGCGGGCCCGCGATCTGCGGCACGCGCCCGCGGTGATCGCCGCCGCCGCGCAGGGCGCCGGCCGCGCGCAGGAGCAGATGACGAGCTTCTACCGCGACGATCTGACCGGGCTGCCGGAGATGGGGGTGGTCGCCCGCCAGCTGTGGCGGACCTCCGGGCTGACGCCGGCCGACATCGACACGGCGGTGCTCTACGACCACTTCACCCCGTTCGTGCTGATGCAGCTGGAGGAGTTCGGCTTCTGCGGACCGGGGGAGGCGGCGGACTTCGCCGCCGGCGGTGGTCTGGAGATCGACGGCCGGCTGCCGGTGAACACCCACGGCGGTCAGCTCGGCGAGGCGTATCTGCACGGGATGAACGGCATCGCCGAGGGCGTCCGCCAGTTGCGCGGGAGCAGCGTCAACCAGGTGGCGGGCGCTTCGAACGTGCTGGTCACCGCCGGAACAGGCGTTCCGACGTCGGGGCTGGTGCTCTCGGCAGACGGCTGAACGGGTGGTGGGGCGGGCGTGTCTGCCCGGGGTCGCCCCGACGGGCGCGTTGACTCGCGCCATGCGTGGAACCAAGCAGATTACCCGATATGTCCTTTCGGTCCTGACGGCGGTGGCGACGCTGGCCTGCCTGGTCAGCGGCGGCGTCGCGGCGGCCGATCCCTCCGCCGAATCGCTGCAGGGGGCCCGGTTCTTCCAGGGCACCGGCTTCGAGACCTGCGAGACCCCGACCGCCGACACGTTGCAGGCCTGGCACGGCACCTCCCCGTACGGCGCCGTCGGCGTCTACTTCGGCGGCCGGGCCCGCGCCTGCGCGCAGCAGCCGAACCTCACCCCCTCCTGGGTGCGGACCGTGAACACCGGGGGCTGGAGCATCCTGCCGATCTATGTGGGCTCGCAGTCGCCCTGCACGACGAGCAGCACGAAGAAGGCGTACACGATCGACACGGCCAATCCGGGCGGGAGCGGTGCGACCGAGGCCAGGGATGCCGTCCAGCGCGCCCAGGACCTCGGCTTCGTCGAGAACAGCGCCCTGTACCTGGACATGGAGTCGTACGACATCCGCACCGCGTCCTGCACGGCGCCGACGCTCGCCTTCGTCCAGGCCTGGGACAAGGAGGTGCGCCGGCTCGGCTACATCCCGGGCTTCTACAGCAGCGCGGACTCCGGCATCATGCACATGGAGCAGGCCCGCGCCGCCGGCGCCGCCGACCTGCCGAGCGTCCTCTGGTACGCCCGCTGGAACGTCACGCCCACCCTGGAGTCCGAGCCGGTACTCCCCCGCGACGCCTGGACGCCGCACAGCCGCATCCACCAGTACACGGGGAACGTCACCGAGCAGTACGGGGGCCGGACGATCAACATCGACCGCGACCTCATCGACGCCCCGGTCGCCGTGATCGGTTAGCGCGGCCGCGTTCCTCCGGAAGCCCGGACCCCGCCCCCGACCCCGCCCCTGACCCCACCCACAGGCCGGTCTTCCTCCGGGGTGGGTCCGCCTACGGGAGGTGGGGACAGCCCCCGTCCTACGACTTCAGGGTGATCCCGCTTCGGCACCTCCGGCGGATCCGCCGGGCGGGCGGCGCTCATAGCGTTGAGTGCATGACCACGCCTGTGTGCACCAGCACCAGCACGATGCAGTTCTCCAGCTACGTACGGGCCAAGGGCCCGACGCTGCTGCGGACCGCGCGCTCGCTCACCGCGAACCCGTGCGACGCAGAGGACCTGCTGCAGACCGCGCTGACCAAGACGTACCTGGCATGGGACCGCATCGACGACCACCGCGCGCTGGACGGCTACGTCCGCCGCACGCTGGTCAACACGCGCACCTCGCAGTGGCGCAAGCGCCGCATCGACGAATTCGCGACCGAGGACGTCCCCGAGCCGCTGTCCACCGCCCCCGACCACACCGAGCAGCAGGCCCAGCGCGACGCGCTGCTGCGTGCCATCTCCCGGCTTCCCGCCCGGCAGCGGGCCATGGTGGTACTCCGCTACTACGAGGACATGAGCGAGATACAGACGGCCGAAGCCCTCGGTGTCTCGGTCGGCACGGTCAAGAGCGCGGTCTCCCGGGCCCTCGGGAAATTGCGCGATGACCCTGAATTGCGCGCCAGGTAGTGACATACCGACTGGTATGGAAGCAGAATCACCGGGACCTTACCCGCACGTAACCCGTGGAGGCTTCCGGTGCTGAGCACGATGCAGGACGTACCGCTGACCGTCACCCGCATCCTGGTCCATGGTGCTCTGGTGCACGGCCGGTCCCAGGTGACCACCTGGACCGGGGACGCCGAGCCGCACCGCCGCTCCTTCCGCGAGATCGGGGTCCGGGCGATCCAGCTCGCGAACGCCCTCCGCGACGAGCTGGGGGTGGCCCGGGACGAGCGGGTCGCGACCCTCATGTGGAACAACGCCGAGCACGTCGAGGCCTACCTCGCGATCCCGTCCATGGGTTCGGTGCTGCACACCCTGAACCTGCGGCTGCCCACCGAGCAGCTGACGTTCATCGTCAACCACGCCGCCGACCGCGTCATCCTCGTCAACGGCTCGCTGCTGCCGCTCCTGGCGCCGCTGCTGCCCGCCCTGGAGTCCGTCGAGCACATCGTGGTCGTCGGCCCCGGGGACCGCTCGCTCCTGGACGGCTGTCGCCCCGCCGTGCACGACTACGAGGAACTGCTGGCCGGCCGCCCGACCACGTACGACTGGCCGGAGCTGGACGAGCGGGACGCCGCCGCCATGTGTTACACCTCGGGCACCACCGGCGACCCCAAGGGCGTCCTCTTCTCCCACCGCTCGATCTACCTGCACTCGATGCAGGTCAACATGACCGAGTCGATGGGTCTCACGGACCGCGACACGACCCTCGTCGTCGTCCCGATGTTCCACGTCAACGCCTGGGGACTGCCGCACGCCACCTTCATGACCGGCATCAACATGCTCATGCCGGACCGCTTCCTGCAGCCCGCCCCGCTCGCCGAGATGATCGAGAGCGAGCGCCCCAGCCACGCCGCGGCCGTCCCGACCATCTGGCAGGGCCTGCTCGCCGAGCTCGCGGCCAAGCCGCGCGACATCTCCTCCATGGCGACCGTCACCATCGGCGGCTCCGCCTGCCCGCCCTCCCTCATGAAGGCGTACGAGGAGCACGGCGTGCGGCTGTGCCACGCCTGGGGCATGACGGAGACCTCCCCGCTCGGCACCATGGCCCACCCGCCGGCCGGCCTCACCGCCGAGCAGGAGTGGCCGTACCGCATCAGCCAGGGCCGCTTCCCCGCCTCCGTCGAGGCCCGGCTGGTCGGCCCGGCGGGCGAGATCATGCCCTGGGACGGCGAGTCCGCGGGCGAGCTGGAGGTACGCGGCCCCTGGATCGCCAACTCCTACTTCGGCGGCGCCGGAGCCGAGCCGCTGCGCCCCGAGGACAAGTTCAGCCCGGACGGCTGGCTGCGCACCGGCGACGTCGGCGTCATCACGCAGGACGGCTACCTCACCCTCACCGACCGGGCCAAGGACGTCATCAAGTCCGGCGGCGAATGGATCTCCTCCGTCGACCTGGAGAACCAGCTCATGGCCCATCCGGACGTCGCCGAGGCCGCGGTCGTCGCCGTGCCCGACGAGCGCTGGGGCGAGCGGCCGCTGGCCACCGTCGTGCTGAAGGAGGGCGCCACCGTCTCGTACGAGGAGCTGCGGGAGTTCCTCGCCGGACGCATCGCGCGCTGGCAGCTGCCGGAGCGCTGGGCGATCATCCCGGCCGTGCCGAAGACCTCGGTCGGCAAGTTCGACAAGAAGGTGATCCGCGAGCAGTACCGGCTGGAGCAGATCGACGTGACGTACGTCGCCGGGGCGGCGAAGGACTGATCGCCGCGGCGGGTCGGGTCCTAGGCCGCCGGCCAGGACCCGATCTTGCCGAGCAGGTCCACGATGCGTGACTGCACGTCCGTACTCGTCGACCGCTCCGCGAGGAACAGCACCGTCTCGCCGGAGGCCAGCCGCGGCAGTTCCGCCGGGTCGATGTCCGCGGACGTGTAGACGACCATCGGGGTGCGGTTCAACTGGCCGTTGCTGCGCAGCCAGTCGATGATCCCCTGCCGGCGGTGGCGCACCAGCATCAGATCCATTACCACCAGGTTCGGCCTGATCTGCGCGGCCGTCGTCATCGCCTCGACCTCGGAGGAGGCGTGCGCGACCTGCATGCCGCGCCGCTCCAGCGTCGCGGTGAACGCCTGGGCGATGTCCTGGTGGCTCTCGATCAGCAGCACCCGCGGCGGATGCTGCTCGCTGTCGCGCGGCGCGAGCGCCTTGAGCAGGACGGCCGGGTCGGCGCCGTAGGCGGCCTCGCGTGTGGCCTGTCCGAGCCCGGCGGTCACCAGGACCGGCACCTCGGCCTCCGCGGCCGCCTGGCGGAGCGACTGCAGCGCCGTCCGGGTGATCGGACCGGTCAGCGGGTCGACGAAGAGCGCGGCGGGCGGCTCGGCGACCTGCGCGTCCACCTCGGCGCGGGACCGGACGATGACCGGGCGGTAGCCGCGGTCGGTCAGCGCCTGGCGCGTCGAGACATCCGGCTCCGGCCAGACCAGCAGCCTGCGCGGCTCGGCCAGCAGCTGGCCGGGCTCGCCCGCCAGTTCCTCGATGACCTCGACGGCGCCGTTCGGACCGTCCAGCGGCTCGGGGCCCTCGTCGCCCTCGGCGGGTGCCCCTATGGCGAACGCCCGGCCCGGAACGACCGTACGGAGCAGTGCCGTCTGGTGGTCGGTGTCCTGGTGCTCGACGCCCTGGCCGTCGCTCCGGTCGTCGGTGGCGGGCGGCCGGGCGATCGGGAGCTGGCCGCTGTCGGGATCCGCCTGCGGGTGCGGGCGGGCCTCCACGTCATGGCCGTCGTCCTGCTGCGGTCCGTTGAGCTTGCGCCGGCGGCCGGACCCGGAGGGGTTCTGCTGGGGGAACGGCTCGGGCTGCGGCTGAGGTTGCGGCTGGGCCTGCGTCGGGACCGGCTGGACGAAGGCGACGCCCTGGCCGAGCGTGCGCACGCTGATGGCCCGGCCGTGGCTCTGGCCCTGCTGCTGGCCCTGGTGCTGGTTCTGGCCCTGGTTCTGGGCGTAGGGCTGGGGCACGCCGCCCGAGGGCGGCATCGGGGTGCGCTGGCCCTGTCCCGGGATCACCTGGGACGGACTCTGGTTCTGGTTCTGGTTCTGGTTCTGGTGCTGTCCCTGGGCCGGGCCCTGGGGCTGCGCGCCCGGTTCGGCCGCGGGCGCCACCGGCCGGCCGGCGTCCGGCCACTGCGGACTCACCGGCTGCGGCGCGCCGTTCTGATCCTGCGGCCCGCCCTGGTGCGGAACCGGCGGGACCGGGGGCACCGGCCGGCCGGGCGCACGCTCCTCCGCCGGCATCGGGGCCGGCACATCGTGGGAGTGCTGTGCGGGCAGGGCGATGGGGCCACTGCCGTTCCCGTTGCCGTTCCCGTCCGACTCCCCCGGCTGGGGTGCGATCCGGCGGGCGCGACGGCCTGCCCCGGGCTCCTGCCCGGCGAGGGAGGCGCCGTTGCCGTCGCTCCCCTGCTGCGGTTCGTGCGGTCCCTGCGGCACGGCCTGCTCGCCGGCCGCCGGAAGGGCGTGCTGGACGGGTGCCGCGGGAAGTTCGGGTGCGGGCTGCTGGCCGTCGGACAGCGTCCGGCGGGCCCGGCGACCGCTGGGCTGCTGGCTCTGCTGCACCGGGTGGTTCTGCTGGTCCGGCTGCTCGGCCGGCGCCAGGTCGGCCGCCGCGCCGCCCGCGGTGTCCCCCGCGCTCGCCTCGTCCGGCAGCGGGCGGCGCAGCGCGCGCCGGCGACCGGTCGGGGTCTCGTGCTCGCCCGGCTGCGCCTGGCCGTGTCCCTCGTTCCGGCCGCGGCCGTCCTGCTGCTCGTCCGGTCCCGCGGTGGGGATCGCCCACGGCGCGACCACGGTGCCGCCGTCGTCCCCGGCCCGGCGCGGCCGCGCCGCACGTTCGGTGCCGGCGACTCCGGGCTCGCCGCTTCCGGCCCAGCCCGTCGCGGGCGTGCCACCGGCGGGCGTTCCGGCCGCGGGAGCGCCCTGGCCTCCCTGGCCGTTCGTACCGTCGGTGCCCGGGGGAGGTGTCGCCGCGCCGCGCGCCGGAGCCTTGGCGCCCGTGCCGTTGCCGGCCGCGCCGCCCGTACCCCGGGCGGGCTTCGCGGGCATCGGCATGACGGTCGTCTCGGACTCGCGAGCCCCGTCCTTCGCCGCGGCGGCCGCCGCACGGCCCGCGGCCGCGATGGCGGCCGAGCCCAGCGGCACCTCGAGGACGTACGCGCTGCCCTGGCCCGGCACTTCGTGCGTCTGCAGGACGCCGCCGTGCCGTTCGACGATGCCGCGGGCGATCGGCAGGTGCACCGCGTTGCCGCCGGCGTGCGGGCCCCGCACGTCGATCCTTATGACGTCGCCGCGCTGGGCCGCCGCCACCACGATCGTCGAGTCGCCGCCGCCGGTGATGACGGTGGCGTTGCCCGCCGCGTCCACACCCGCGACGTCCGCGATCAGGTGCGCGAGCGCCTGGGACATCCGCTCGCCGTCGATCGCCGCCTCGATCGGCGGCGCGTGCACGGCGTACTGCGCGCGCCCCGGGCCGATCAGCTCGATGGCGCCCTCGACGGCCGCCGCGACGACCTTGTCGAGCCCGACGGGCTCGCGCCGCAGCCGGTCCTCGCCGCGGTCGAGGCGCTGGAAGGCCAGCACGTTGTCGATCAGGGTGGTGATGCGGGCGTAGCCGGCCACCAGGTGGTGCAGGATCTGGTTCGCCTCGGGCCACAACTGCCCGGCGGGGTCGGCGGCCAGGCCGGACAGCTCACCGCGCAGCTCGGCCAGCGGGCCGCGCAGCGCCTCGTCCAGCACGGCCTGCAGCTGCTCGCCGCGGGCGACGGCGGCGTCGAACGCGGTCCGGTCGGTGAACGTCATGACCGCGCCGACCAGCTGCTCGCCGTCCCGTACGGGAGCGGTCGTCAGGTCGACGGGCACCGCGCGGCCGTCCTTGCGCCACAGCACCTGGCCGCGGACCCGGTGCTTGCGGCCGGACCGCAGCGTGTCGGCGAGCGGGGTCTCCTCGTACGGCAGCGGTGTGCCGTCGGCGCGCGTGTGGTGCGCGAGCGGGTGCAGTTCCTGGCCGCCGAGGTCGGTCGCCCGGTAGCCGAGGATCTGCGCGGCGGACGGATTGACGAGGACGACCTTGCCCTCGGTGTCGACGCCGACGACGCCCTCGGCCGCGGCGCGCAGGATCATCTCCGTCTGGCGCTGCTGGCGGGCGAGTTCCGCCTCGGTGTCCATCGTGCCGCTGAGGTCCCGCACGACCAGCATCAGCAGCTCGTCACCGGTGTAGCTCTGCGGCTCGTCGTACGGGGTGCGGCCGTCCTCGAGGTTGGCGCTGGTCACCTCGACGGGGAACTCCGAGCCGTCGGTGCGCCGCGCGACCATCCGGGTCGGCTTGGTGCGGCCGTTGTCGTCGCCGGTGTCCTGCGCGCTGCGCATCGATCCGGGGATCCGCTTGGAGTCGAACGCGGGCAGCAGGTCGAACAGGCCCCGCCCGACCAACGCCGTCCCCGGTGACTCGAAGGTCTCGATCGCTATGGCATTGGCGTTGACGACCGTGCCGTTGCCGTTGACCAGCAAGAGTGCGTCGGGGAGGGCGTCGAGTATTGAGGCGAGGCGAGCAGCGCCTCTGGATGGCCTGCTGCTCACGAGACGCGTCCTCCCTGTTACCGCACTTACCGCACTTCCTGCGGTGGCCCCGCGCAACCCGCGCGATCGGCTCTCACCGGCGGCCCATCTTGCCGCTGACGCCATGGCATGTCACTAGAGCGAGTGTACGTGCAGCGGTTGGCCGAGCGGCCGCGGATGCCCATGTACCCCTGTGGGATTCGGTGTTCGAGCGTGTGCGGTGCGAGATCGTCCCTGGTGTGGCGTGCGTCACGCACCCCCGGTGGCGGCGGGCAGAACCGGTGCCATCCGGTTCCACCGGGCGACCTCGCAGCCGTTGGCCCGGCTGTACTTCTCCGTGACGGCCGCTCCGTGCCAGGTCCCTGTGACCTGCGCGGTCTGCGATCCGCCGTAGATCATCGAGCACATCTGCCCGGCCGGAACGGGACCCACGGGACCGCCCAGCCGCTCCAGCTGATCGCAGGAGTCCGTCACGGACCTGGCCGGCCCGATCGGAGCGGGCAGCGTGGAAGGGGCGGGAAGAGGAGCGGGGAGCGTGGAAGGGGCGAGGGGCTCCGGTGCGGCCACCGGTCCGCCGGAGGTCGCGGGCCCGGCCGGCGTGTCCTGGTCGGGTCCGCAGTCCAGCCTGGTCGTGGTGACCTTCCCCGTTCCGTCGTCGACGGTGATGGTCAGCTGGTTGTTCTCCGGGGGAGACGGGGGCGCGAGGAGTGCGGAAGCGGCGGGCGCGAAGGGCGTCGCGCCGGCGTCGGTCGCCAGGAGCAGCGGCAGCCCGGCGGCGAGCACGACACCGAGGACGGCGGCGAGCGGCAGCCGCGCTCCGGGCCGGCGGCGGGCCGCGGGACGGGGCACGAGGTGGGGCACGGGGCGGGAGAGGGGACGGTCGAGGGGGCCGGGGCCGTTGAGTCGCATGCCCCAGTCCCTACCGTCCCGCGCGCCGCTTTCCCCGCAACCCACCCGAACGTGGGCGAGCCACCGCTGGAGGGCGCGCATCCTCTTTGCCCTGCACGCCGACGGGCTTGTACCCTGGTCTGCGATTGGTGACAGCCTGCCGGGCTGTGCCATCATCTGCACACGCCCTCGCTCGCGCGGGTGTGTCTGGAGGCTTCGCCTAGTCTGGTCTATGGCGCCGCACTGCTAATGCGGTTTGGGACTTCAATCCCATCCGGGGTTCAAATCCCCGAGCCTCCGCTCGTTTCCGGAGCCCCGGTCGTCCCAGGACGACCGGGGCTCCGTTGCGTGTCCCGGGCTCCTGAAGTCCCTCGCCGGTACCTCGTCAGAAGCTGTTTTCGCAGCTCAGGTGGGGTGCGGGCAATGGATTTCACCTGAAGCCGCAGGTCATGTAATGTTGTTCCCGCAACGCCAACCGGTGAGAAAACGCCGGAAAGCACAAGCACTCGTAGCTCAACGGATAGAGCATCTGACTACGGATCAGAAGGTTGCAGGTTCGAATCCTGCCGAGTGCACTCAGGTCAGGGCCCCCGAGGAGATCGTCTGAGGGGGTCCTGGTTTGCTTTTCGGAGCAATCCGGAAAAACCGCGTCGAGCGGGACTGGTAGTTGAGGGTCCCGCGGATGGCGTAGTGTTCGGTTCAACGGCGCGGGGTGGAGCAGCTCGGTAGCTCGCTGGGCTCATAACCCAGAGGTCGCAGGTTCAAATCCTGTCCCCGCTACTACGACCAGAGGCCCGGCACGAAAGTGTCGGGCCTCTGGTGTTTCCCGTCCTGTGTTCCGTCCCATGGGTCTGTCGTGGGCAGGCGCTAGTGTCGGCCGGATGGTGGCGATGACTGCGCGGGGGCTGAAGGCGGCGTGTCTGGCGATGCCGGGCGCCGAGGAGGAGTTCCCGTTTCCGCGGAACCCGGATCTGTCGGTGTTCAAGGTGGCCGGGAAGATCTTCGCGTTGAGCGTGCTGGAGGCCGAACCGCTCAAAGTGAGCCTCAAATGCGATCCGGAGATCGCCGAACAGCTGCGGGCGGAGTACCCGGCGGTCATTCCCGGCTACCACCTCAACAAGCGGCACTGGAACACCGTGACGGTCGACGGGTCGCTGCCGGTCCGGATGGTGCGGGAGATGATCGAGGACTCCTACGACCTGGTGGTGGCGTCGCTGCCGCGCGCCGTCCGGCTCACCTACGACTCGCGCTGAACCGGTACCGTCCCGACCACCGTCCCACCCACCAGAACGCCCACCGGCCCGGCTACCAGCCCGCCTCGACGTAGAGCGTCAGTTGGCGGACCTCGCCCGCGCCGCACAGCCGCAGTACGCGGGCATGGGTGGCCGGGCAGTGGACGGCGAGCCTGGCGGTGGGGGGCAGGCCCGCGGCGAGCCGGATGAGGGTGGTGGCGCAGTGGGCGTCGATGAACGACAGCGCCGTCAGGTCGACGAGGCGCGGCGGCGGGCCCGGCCCGCCCAGCGACCGGCGCAGCTCCGTGTCGAACTGCTCCCGGGTGGCGAGGTCGGCGTTTCCCGCGAGGTGCAGGATGGTGCCGGTCCTGGTGATGTGCAGGGCGTCGAGGGACTGCAGGACCTCGGTGGGGTGGGAGGCGCCGACCCGGCACATCAGCTCGGGCGGGAACAGTCGGCGGTCGTACTCGCAGATCGCGGTGAAGCCGATGTCGGCGAAGAGCGGGGTGAGCCCCGTCTCGTAGTCGATGAGCTCCTCGTGGTCGACGCCGGGCTCCAGTGCCCAGGCCATGTCGCCGACGGCGCGCAGCCCGCTGAAGCCCATGACGTTCGCGTTCTCGGTGAAGTCGAGCCAGGTCGCGGCACGGCTCTCGGCGTCGAATCCGCGCTCCGGGTCGTAGCCGGGGGTCTCGTTGATGACGAGCAGCCGCTCGTCGCGCAGGGCCTGGGCGGCGGGGACGCCGTGGTCGGCGAGGCGGGCGGCCGCCTTCCCCGGGGTGGTGCCGGGGTCGACGAAGAGGATCACCCGCTCACCGCGGAGCAGGCCGGCCTCGGTGAAGGCGGCCCGGACCGCCCAGCGGGCCCGGTGGCTGTCGAAGCCCAGACAGGCGTGATCTCCGGAGGCCATGCGGTCGACGGAGACGGTGTAAGGGACGGCGCCACTGTCCATGCGGCGAACGTACCTCCGTTTGTCGCGGGGTGGAGGTGCGGCGATCGGTTTCGTACGAAGACGACATGATGCGTTTGCGTGGGTGCTGACAACTGCCGTTATTTGTCGCAAATATGACGATTGATCACATAGTGGACAAACAAGGGCAGTTGATCAACTCGGCAACCCCACAGCATCAGTTGATCAACACCGCTGAACACTCCGTCAGTTGTGGAGCGCGGTGCGCCGAACGCCGTCCGGGTCAGGCCAACACCTCGGCCAGGCGCCGCCATTCGGCACGCGGCAGCACGGATCGGTCCTGGCCGGTGACGATTTGCAGGGCCACATGGTCAGCACCGGCCGCGTGGAAGGACTCGATCCGCCGCCGGATGCGGTCCTCGTCGCCCCAGGCGAAGACGGTGTCGATCAGCCGGTCGCTGCCGCCACCGGTGAAGTCCGGCTCCTCGAAGCCGAGTCGGAGGAAACTGTTGGTGTAGTTCGGCATCGCCAGATAGACGGCGAGATACCCGCGGGCGATCTCGCGGGCGACGGCCGGGTCCGTCTCCAGCACGACCTTCAACTCGGGTGCCAGCAAGGGGCCGTAGCCCAGCAGCGAGCGGGCCTGTTCGGTGTGTTCCGGCGTGACGAGATACGGGTGCGCGCCGCCCGCCCGGTCGCGGGACAGCTCCAGCATCTTCGGGCCCAGCGCGGCCAGCACGCGCCGCCCGGCCGGCACCGGCGCGGGCGCGGCGTCCAGCGCGTCCAGATAGGCCACCATCGCCGAGTACGGGCGCCGGTAGCGGTCGGCGATCTGTGCGTGGCTCACCCCGAGGCCGAGCAGGAAACGGTCCGGGTGGGCGGCCTCCACCGCCGCCGTGCTCGCGGCGACCGCGGCCGCCTCGTGCTCCCAGATGCTGAGGATCCCGGTGGCGACCGCGATCCGCGGTGTCGCGTCGAGCACCCGCGCCGCGTGCTCGACGGAGCTGCTGCCGCCCAGCCAGATCGCGCCGAAGCCCAGTTCGTCCAGCTCGGCCGCCGCCTCGGCGATCTCGCCGCGCAGCGCCGGATCATCCGAGCGCAGCCCGGCGTTCCAGATGCCGTAGCGGCCGACCGACTCCCTGGCGGCCGTGCCGCCGCCGCTGTCGTTGCTCCCCATGTTCCCGGCTCCCTGGTTCTCGGTGCGTGCAGGTGGCAACCCGGTGATCGACTCCCGTATTCCGGCCTCCGACGGACCCCCGCCCAACCCTCACAGGCCCCACCGGCCGTTTCTCAGGAGATTCACAGGTAGCCGAAAGAATGCTCTCAGGGCCCCCTCCCAGGCTGGTCCCATGCCTTCCTTCCCCGCTGCGGCCTCCGCCGACCTGTCCCGTCCCGACGGGTCCCCGGTGCGTGTCCTCGTCGTCGACGACGAGGCCGCTCTCTCCGACCTGCTGTCCATGGCCCTGCGCTACGAGGGCTGGGAGGTCCGTACCGCGGCCGACGGCGCCGGCGCGCTGCGCGCCGCCCGTGACGCCCGGCCCGACGCCGTCGTCCTCGACGTGATGCTGCCCGACATGGACGGCCTGGAGGTGCTCGCCCGGCTGCGCCGTGACGCCCCTGACGTGCCGGTGCTCTTCCTCACCGCCAAGGACGCCGTCGAGGACCGGATCGCCGGACTGACGGCGGGCGGCGACGACTACGTGACGAAGCCGTTCAGCCTGGAGGAGGTCGTCGCCCGGCTGCGCGGGCTGATGCGCCGCTCGGGCGCCGCCGCGGCACGGAGCGAATCCATGCTGGTCGTCGGTGATCTCGTACTGAACGAGGACAGCCACGAGGTGTACCGCGGCGACGACTCGATCCACCTCACCGCCACCGAGTTCGAGCTGCTGCGCTTCCTGATGCGCAACCCGCGCCGGGTGCTCAGCAAGGCGCAGATCCTCGACCGGGTCTGGTCCTACGACTTCGGCGGCCAGGCCAACGTGGTGGAGCTCTACATCTCCTACCTGCGGCGGAAGATCGACGCGGGACGTGCCCCGATGATCCACACCCGGCGGGGGGCGGGGTATCTGATCAAGCCGGGCGAGACGGCGTGAAGGCCCCGCGCCGGCGGCACTGGTCGCTGCCCAGCCGCCCGTGGTCGCTCCGGCGCCGGCTCGTCGTGTCGTCCGTCGCGCTGGTCGCCGTCGTGTGCGCGGTGATCGGCACGGTCACCGCGATCGCCCTGCACACCTATCTGTACGGGCAGCTCGACACCCAGCTCGCCGCCGTCGCGCACCGCGCCGAGGGCCCGCCGCCCGGTTCGAATCCGTTGCCGCACCTGCGGTCCGGCAACGAGCTGGGGTTCGTCATCGGCGGCGGCCAGCCGCTCGGCACGATCGGCGCCAAGGTCAGCGACGGGAAGATCACCGACAGCGCGCTCAGCGCTCAGACGGAGAACAGCGAGGCCGGGCCGCAGGTGACGCCCGAGACCCTCGACGCCGCGCAGACCGCGGCGCTGGGCAGCCTGCCGCTGGACGGCGCCGCGCACAGCATCGACGTCCCCGGCCTGGGTACCTACCGCATGCAGTCGGTCACGACGCAGAACGGCACGTACCTCGTCGGCATCCGGGCCTCCGGCGCGCAGGACACCCTCAACACCCTCGTCTGGGTGGAGGTGTGCGTGACCGCCGCCGGTCTCGCGGCGGCCGGGCTCGCCGGCACCGCCCTGATCCGTATCTCCCTCCAGCCGCTGCGCCGGGTCGCCGCGACCGCCTCCCGGGTGTCGGAACTGACGCTGCACCGGGGCGAGGTGGCGCTCCACGAGCGGGTGCCGGAGGCGGACACCGATCCGCGCACCGAGGTGGGGCAGGTCGGCGCGTCCCTCAACCGGCTGCTCGGGCACGTCGGTTCCGCGCTGCACTCCCGGCAGGAGAGCGAGATGCGGGTCCGCCGCTTCGTCGCCGACGCCAGCCATGAACTGCGGACGCCGCTCGCCTCGATCCGCGGCTACGCGGAGCTGACCCGGCGTGGCCGGGAGGACGTCGGCCCCGACACCCGGCACGCGCTGGGCCGTATCGAGTCCGAGGCCGGACGGATGACGTCGCTGGTCGAGGATCTGCTGATGCTCGCCCGGCTGGACGCGGGGCGGCCGCTGAGCCTCGCCGGGACGGATCTGTCACCGCTCGTCGTGGACGCGGTCAGCGACGCGCGGGCGGCCGGGCCCGACCACGTGTGGCGGCTGGACCTGCCCGACGAGCCGGCCACCGTGCACGGAGACGCCGACCGGCTGCAGCAGGTGCTGGCGAACCTGCTGGGCAACGCCCGCACCCACACCCCGCCGGGCACGACCGTGACCGCGCGCGTCACCGGTGACCGGCACCACGGGGTGCTGCTCCAGGTGGTGGACGACGGTCCGGGCATCCCGCCCGACCTCACGCCGTACATCTTCGAACGGTTCGCACGCGGCGACGCGTCACGCGCCCGGGGTGCCGGATCGGGCTCCACGGGCCTCGGGCTGGCGATCGTGTACGCGGTCGTCGCGGCGCACGGCGGCCGCGTGTGGGTCGAGAGCGCCCCCGGCCGCACCGCGTTCACCGTCCAACTCCCGTCACCTGTACGCCAGATGACGGCACACGACGTGCGGACGGACGAACTGCCGGACGCGCGGCCGGACTCACAGCCGGGACTCAGGTTCACCACAAGGTCGTGACAGCGCGGCGGTGGAGCGTCGGGGTATGCGAACTCACCTCGGCACTCTGCCGTCCCGGCAGCACCTGCCGGTCGCACACAGCGACCCGGTGCTCGACGTCGTGATCCCCGTCCACAACGAGGAGAACGACCTGGAGCCCTGTGTCAGGCGGTTGCACGCGCACCTGGCAAACACCTTCCCCTACCCCTTCCGGATCACCATCGCGGACAACGCGAGCACCGACCTCACGGAGGCCGTCGCGAAGAGCCTCGCGACGGAGATCCCCGAGGTCGAGTCCTTCCGGCTCGACCGGAAGGGGCGCGGGCGGGCCCTGCGGGCCGTCTGGACGGAGTCCGAGGCGCCGGTGCTCGCCTACATGGATGTCGATCTGTCGACGGACCTGAACGCGCTGCTGCCGCTGGTCGCCCCGCTGATCTCCGGCCACTCCGACCTGGCGATCGGCTCCCGGCTGGCCCGCAGCTCCCGCGTCGTGCGCGGCGCCAAGCGCGAGTTCATCTCCCGCACCTACAACCTGATCCTGCGCGGCTCGCTCGCCGCCCGCTTCTCCGACGCGCAGTGCGGCTTCAAGGCGATCCGCAAGGACGTCGCCGAGCGGCTGCTGCCGATGGTCGAGGACACCGGCTGGTTCTTCGACACCGAGATGCTGGTGCTCGCGGAGCGCGCCGGACTGCGGATCCACGAGGTGCCGGTCGACTGGGTCGACGACCCCGACAGCACCGTGGACATCGTCCGCACGGCCGCCGACGACCTCAAAGGGGTCTGGCGCGTGGGCCGGGCGCTCGCCACCGGGGCGCTCGCGCTCGACCGGCTGCGCCGGCCGTTCGGCGACGATCCGCGCGACCGCGAACTGGGCGGTGTGCCACCGGGCCTCGCCCGCCAGCTGGTCGGCTTCTGCGTCGTCGGGGCGCTGAGCACCCTGGTCTATCTGGTGCTGTACTCGGGCTTCCGGCTCGGGCTCGGCTCACAGCCCGCCAACGCGGCGGCGCTGCTGGTCTCCGCGATCGGCAACACCGCCGCCAACCGCCGGCTCACCTTCGGCGTCCGCGGCCGGGAGCAGGCCGTCCGCCATCAGGCGCAGGGCCTGGTCGTCTTCGCGATCGGCCTCGCCCTGACCAGCGGCTCGCTGGCCGCCCTGCAGACGGCGAACACCCGTCCTTCGCACGGCACGGAGCTCGCCGTCCTCATCGCCGCCAACCTCGCGGCGACGGTGCTGCGCTTCCTGCTCTTCCGCGCCTGGGTCTTCCCGTCCGGAGCGGTCCCGTCCGACGCCACTTCCACTCCCACTCCCACCTACGACTACGACTCCGACCCGAGGAGCGCACGATGACCGCGCCGTACAGAACCCCGGCCGGCCTCCCGGCCGGTCCGCCGCCGGAGCCCGCCGACCTGCCCGGTCCGGTGACCCGGACCCCGGTGCCCGAGCACGCCCCGCAGCCCGGCGGGCACCGGGCGGCCGCACCGTCCGCCCCGTCCGCCCCGTCCGGCCCCCGCGGCTTCGCGGCGCGCGTCTGGCGGGGCCGGGCCGAGGACGCCCGCTGGGTGCGTCCCGCGTTCCTGGCGCTGCTGGCGGTGACCGCCGCGCTGTACCTGTGGGACCTGAGCGCGTCCGGATACGCCAACTCCTTCTACTCCGCTGCCGTCCAGGCGGGCAGCGAGAGCTGGAAGGCGCTCTTCTTCGGCTCGTCCGACGCGGCGAACTCGATCACCGTCGACAAGCCCCCGGCCTCGCTCTGGCCGATGGAGATCGCCGTCCGGATCTTCGGCCTCAACTCGTGGTCGATCCTGGTCCCCGAGGCGCTGATGGGCGTCGCGACGGTGGGCGTGCTCTACGCCGCCGTCCGCCGCCGCTCCGGCCCGGCCGCCGGACTGATCGCGGGCGCCGTCCTGGCGGTCACCCCGGTCGCCGCGCTGATGTTCCGCTTCAACAACCCGGACGCGATGCTCGCGCTCCTGATGACGGCCGCTGCCTACTGCGTGCTGCGCGCCCTCGAAGGCGCCCGGACGAAGTGGCTGGTCTGGTCCGGTGTCGCTTTCGGTCTCGCCTTCCTGACCAAGACGCTGCAGGCCTTCCTCATCCTTCCGCCGCTCGCGGTCGTCTACGCGGTCGTCGCGCCGACGGCCTTCCGCAGGCGCGTCGGCCAACTGGCCCTGGCAGGGCTCGCCCTGCTGGTCTCCGGCGGCTGGTGGGTGGCGATCGTCGAGCTGTGGCCCGCGTCGTCCCGCCCGTACATCGGCGGTTCGCAGGACAACAGCTTCCTGTCGCTGACCTTCGGCTACAACGGCTTCGGCCGGATCACCGGCAACGAGACGGGCAGCGTCGGCGGCGGGGGAGCGGGCGGCGGCCAGGGCGGTGGCCAGTGGGGAGCCACCGGCATCACCCGGCTCTTCGACGGTGACATGGGCGGTCAGATCGCCTGGCTGCTGCCGGCCGCGTTCGTCCTGCTCGCCGCGGGGCTGTGGCTGACCCGGCGGGCGCCGCGCACCGACGCCCGGCGCGCCGCGTTCCTCGTCTGGGGCGGCTCGCTGCTGATGACCTTCGGGGTCTTCAGCTTCATGTCGGGCATCTTCCACCAGTACTACAACATCGCCCTGGCGCCCTACATCGCCGCCCTCGTCGGCATGGGCGCGACGCTGCTCTGGGAGAAGCGCACGCACCTCGCGGCGGCGGCCACGCTCGCCGCGACGTCGGCGGGCACCGGGTACTGGGCGTACGTCCTGCTGGGCCGGGCGACCGACTGGCACCCGTGGCTGCGCTGGACGGTACTGGCGGGCGGGCTGCTGGCGGCGGCCGGACTGCTGCTCGCCGTACGGCTCGGCCGGCGGTTCGCGGCCGCCGTGGCGGGTCTCGGTATCGCGGCGGCGCTCGCGGCACCGTTCGCGTACACCCTGAACACCGTCGACACCGGTCACAGCGGCTCGATCGTGACGGCGGGCCCCGCCGTCCAGGGCGGCAGGGGCGGTCCCGGCGGGATGCGCGGCGGCGCTCCCGGCGGCATGCCGGGGCAGGCGGGCCAGAACGGCCAGGCCCTGCCCGGCGGCGGCGGGCAGCCGCCGACGGTTCCGGGCGGCGGCCAGAACGGCCGGCCCGGCCAGCAGGGTCAGCAGGGTCAGCCCGGCCAGGGCGCGCAGGGCTTCCCACGCGGCGGTACGGCCGGTGGCGGTACCGGCGACGGCGGCACGGCCGGTGGTCGCGGTGGCGGCGGGATGGGCGGGCTGCTCGGCGGCGCCACCGTCAGCTCCGCGATGAAGACGCTCCTGGAGCAGAACGCCTCGGACTACACCTGGGTCGCGGCGGCCATCGGTTCGCAGAACTCCGCCAGCTACCAACTGGCCACCGGCGACCCGGTCATGGCGATCGGCGGCTTCAACGGCAGCGACCCGTCACCGACGCTCGCGCGGTTCAAGCAGTACGTGGCCGAGGGGAAGATCCACTACTTCATCTCCTCCTCCGGCGGCATGGGCGGTGGCATGGGCGGTGGCATGGGCGGCCAGGGCACGTCCTCGGCGATCACCACCTGGGTCACCTCCGCGTTCACCGCGAAGACGGTCGGCAGCACGACGGTCTACGACCTGACGAGCCCCGCGAAGAGCTGACGCAGGGCGTTCGGGAGAGCGATCGAGAGGACGCCCGAGAGGACGATCGAGAGGGGTAGGGCGGTATCCGCAGGCATCGTGACCTGCGGGTACCGCCCTTTCCGTGAAATCTCTTGTACACCGTACAGGGACAGCTGTACGGCGTACAACGTATTGCCCCGTACACCGTATAAGGAGTCCGCTTGCCAGCCACGGCAACCACCGCCATCCCGCGAGCGGCCAAGGAACGCCACCCCCAGCGCTGGCTGATCCTCGGCGTCATCTGTCTCGCCCAGCTCACCGTGCTGCTCGACAACACGGTCCTGAACGTCGCGATCCCGTCCCTCGGCACCGAGTTGGGCGCGACCACCTCCGACATCCAGTGGATGATCAACGCCTATGCGCTCGTCCAGTCCGGCCTGCTGCTCACCGCGGGCAGCGCCGCCGACCGCTACGGCCGCAAGCGGATGCTGCTCGTCGGTCTGGCGCTCTTCGGCGCCGGCTCGTGCAGCGCCGCCTTCGCGCACTCCGCCGGGCAGCTCATCGCGGCCCGCGCGGGCATGGGCATCGGCGGCGCGCTGCTGATGACCACCACCCTCGCCGTCGTCGTCCAGATCTTCGACGACGAGGAACGGCCCAAGGCGATCGGCCTGTGGGGCGCGATCAGTTCGCTCGGCTTCGTCGCGGGACCCCTCATCGGCGGGGTCATCCTCGATCACTTCTGGTGGGGTGCGATCTTCCTGGTCAACATCCCCGTCGCACTGCTCGGCGGCGCCGCCGTGGCACGGCTCGTCCCCGAGTCGAAGAACCCGTCGGGCGACCGCCCCGACCTCCTCGGCGCGCTGCTCTCCATGGTGGGGATGACCGGCATCGTCTACGCGATCATCTCCGGTCCCGGGCACGGCTGGACCTCGGCCGACGTCCTGCTCCCGGCCGTCGCCGGCTGCGCCGGGCTCGCCGCGTTCGTCCGCTGGGAGCTGCACACCCCGCACCCCATGCTCGACATGACCTTCTTCCGCGACCGCCGCTTCGTGGGCGCCGTCGCGGGCGGCATCCTCGTCTCGTTCGGCATGGCGGGGTCGCTCTTCCTGCTCACCCAGCAGCTGCAGTTCGTGCTCGGGTACACGCCGTTGGAGGCGGGGCTGCGCACCGCGCCGCTCGCGCTGAGCATCGTCGTACTGAACCTCGCGGGCATCGGCGCCCGGCTGCTGGCGAAGGCCGGCACCCCGGTCGCCATCCTCGCCGGGATGTCGATGCTCGCCGCCGGCCTGGCCGCCGTGGCGCTGCTCGGCGGCCACGGCTATCCGGGGATGTGCGCGGGTCTGGTCCTGATGGGCGCCGGTATCGCCTTCGCGATGCCCGCCATGGCCAACGCGATCATGAGTGCCATCCCGGTGGAGCGGGCCGGTATCGGCGCGGGCGTCAACGGAACGCTCACCGAGTTCGGCAACGGGCTCGGCGTCGCCGTCCTCGGTGCCGTCCTGGCCTCCTCCTTCGCGGCGGGCTCGCTGCCGGCCGCCCTGGCCGGCGCCCGTACGGCCGCCGAGCGCACCTGGCTGGTCGACGACTTCTCCGCCGGCCTCGAAGCCAGCCAGCTGATCGGCGCCGCCGCCGTACTGCTCGGCGGTCTCCTCGCGGCACTCCTGCTGCGCAGGGCCGAGCGTTCGGAAGCGGCATAGCATCGGGGGCGGGCAGCCCTCAGGCCCGACGACCCGGAACACCCGAAGGGAACCGCCCGCCATGGCCGAGGACAGCCGCGCGACCACGCCCGGTGCCAGCGTGTGGCTGCACGAACGTCCGGCGGCCAAGCGCCGCAGCGAGCAGCCGGCCGGACTGGACCGCGACAGGATCGTCGCGACCGCCGTCCGGCTGCTCGACACGGACGGTCTCGCCAAGTTCTCGATGCGCAAGCTCGCCGCCGAGCTGGGCGTGACCGCGATGTCCGTCTACTGGTACGTCGACAGCAAGGACGACCTGCTGGAGCGCGTCCTGGACGCGGTCCACGGCGAGATCGCGCTGCCGGCCGAGGAGCCGGACGCCGACTGGCGCGACGAGGTACGCCAACTCGCCGTCGGCTACCGCGCGATGCTGGTGCGCCATTCCTGGACGGCGCACCTGATCGGCGAATACCTCAACATCGGTCCGTTCGCGATGGACTTCGCGAACCTCTCGATGCGCGCCCTGGCCCGTTCCGGCCTGGCGGCCGAGCAGATGACCGGCGCGCTCGGCTGCGTCTTCCAGTTCGTCTACGGCTACGGCACCGTCGAGGGCCGGTGGGGCGAACGGTTCCGGGCCAGCGGCCAGGACGAGGACGACTTCTACGCCGACTGGGCCGGCACCGTCGCGGACCGTCCCGGCTTCGAGGAGTCGCTCGATCTGCTCAAACACCGCACCGTGTCCGTCGCCGAGCAGCGCGAGCGGGATTTCACCTTCGGGCTGGAGTGCGTGATCGCCGGTATCGAGACG
Source organism: Streptomyces sp. H39-C1 (assembly GCF_027158125.1). Classification (NCBI taxonomy): domain Bacteria; kingdom Bacillati; phylum Actinomycetota; class Actinomycetes; order Kitasatosporales; family Streptomycetaceae; genus Streptomyces; species Streptomyces sp. H39-C1. The sequence continues at coordinate 50,562 of NZ_JAPVLS010000045.1, read as the reverse complement.
ATGCGCGACCGGCACCTGCGGACCTGAAGACCTGAGGCCTCCGGGGACCGGCGTGCGCACCGGCCCGGCAGGGAGCCGCGCCGCTAGTGTTTTGGCATGGCTCCCAAAACGATTGCCACCAACACCAAGGCGTCCCTCGACGAGCTGCTGGAGTTCGTCCGCCCACGCCACCGCGCGATCCTGCTCACCACCCGCGCGGACGGCCGGCCCCAGGGCTCGCCGCTGACCTGCGGTGTCGACGACTCCGGGCGGATCGTCGTGTCCACCTACCCGGAACGCGCCAAGACGAGGAACGCCCGGCGGGATCCGCGCGCCAGCGTCATCGTCCTCTCCGACGACTGGAGCGGGCCCTGGGTGCAGATCGACGGCTCTGCCGAGGTCATCGATCCGCCGGACTCCGTCGAGCCGCTCGTCGAGTACTTCCGCAACATCTCGGGTGAACACCCGGACTGGGACGAGTACCGGGCCGCGATGATCAAGCAGGGCAAGTCGCTGATCCGCATCACCCCGGAGCGCTGGGGCCCGATCGCGACCGGCGGATTCCCGGCCCGCCTCGCGTAACGCCCCCGGCACCCTGGCTCTCGCGCTACGACCCGGGCAGTTCGGTGCCGCGCACCGCCTGGATGGCGAGTTCGACCTTGAGTGTGGTGCCGATGGCGGCGATCCCGGCCTGGACGACCTGGTTGTAGTTCATCGCGAAGTCGGCGCGGCGCAGCTCGGTCGTGGCGCGGAAGGCGGTGCGCACCCCGCCCCACGGGTCGGGGCCGGTGCCGAGGTACGCGAGGTCGAGATCGACGGGCCGCGTGACGCCGTGCAGGGTCAGTTCGCCCTGCACGGTCCAGCGCTCCTCGCCGGCCGGCTCCAGGCCGCCCGTGCTGCGGTAGGTGATCTTGGGGTGGACCTCGGCGTCGAGGAAGTCGGAGGAGCGCAGATGCCCGTCCCGCAGGGCGTTGCCGGTGTCGATCGACGCGGCCTCGATGACGGCGTCGACGGATGACGCGGCGGTCCGCCCGTCGATCTCGATCCGCCCGCCGAACACGGTGAACCGGCCCTGCACGCTGGAGATCCCGAGGTGCTGGGCGGTCGCGGTGACGGAGGAGTGCGCCGGGTCGATGGTCCAGGTGCCGGGCGGCGGCAGTTCCACGCCGCCCGCGCGGTTGAGCGTCACGGTGCCCGCGTCGGCGGACCCCGACGCGGTGACGATCGCGGTCGAGGCGGCCGGCAGATACCCGATCGCCGTCACGATGGCGGTGTAGGAGCCGGCGGGCAGCGGTCCGGTACGGACGACGCCGTCGGAATCGGCCTCCTGGCGGTCGACCTGACTGCCCGTCATGTCGGTGACGGTCAGCACCGCGTGCGAGACGGCCCAGCCGTCCCTGGTGCGTACGCGGGCCCGCAGGCCGTGGCTGCTCATCGAGGTTCGCCTCCCGTGACGTGCCGGTGTCCCGTGGGCCCGGCCGTGGTGCTCTGGTGCGGTGGTGCAGTGGTGCCGCGCTGCTGTCGATCGCCGGGCGGGCCCGTTCGACGGCGCCCGCCCGGCGAGGGGATCCGGTGCGACGGCCTCGGCCGTCCCCTGCTCCGGCCGTCGCTCGGATCCCGATCCCTCCGGACCGGCCCGCACCTCTCCGCAAGGCACGCGGGCCGATCGTCCGGAAGCCTGTCCCCCGAAGTCCGAAGTCCGAAGTCCGACGGTCCGGAGTCCGGGGGCTGGGGGCTGTTCCCGTTACCCCTCGGGGTGGTTGAGCTCGACGTCGAACTCCTCGGCCCCGCGCCCCTGCACGCTCAACGCGGTGGCCAGCGGCGGGTAACCGCTCGCGACGAGCGAGTACTCGCCCGCGTCGAGGTCCGTGAACGCGTACGCGCCGTCCGCACCCGTGGTCGTGGTACCGGCCACGTTCCCGGCCGCGTCGACCAGGACGACCTTGGCGTCCGGCAGCGGCCGCCGGTCGGCGCCCGCCCGTACGACGCCGCGCACCTGCGCGCCGGGCTGGAGCACGACCTCGACGCGGGTGGCGCCGGTGCCGCCGACCTCGACGGGCAGCGCGGCCGGCCGGAAGCCGGGGGCGTTCACGGCGACGGTGAAGTCGCCCGCGGGCAGTTCGGCGAAGGCGAACCCGCCGCCGTCACCGGTCTTCCCGGTGCCCAGCACCTCGCCGCGCACATCGGTCACGACGACCATCGCCTCGACGACCGGCAGGCTGTCGACCGCGCCCAGCACGGTCCCGGTGAGCCCGCCGGCGCCGCTGAGCACCACGTCGAACGGCAGGGGCGCGTCGCCGACCAGCACGGTCGACGCCTGCGGCTGGTGGCCGTCGGCCGCCGCGATCAGGACGTACGAGCCGGCGCCGGGCGCTTCGAGAAGGTAGCGGCCGTCGGAGCCGGTGACGGACCTGCCCAGCTGCTGTCCCTGGAGCGAGATCAGCGTGACCTTGGCGTGGTTGATGGCCGTACCGTCGGTGATGCTGACGATGCCGTGCACGGGCGTGCCGTCGTCGCCGGACGACACCGGCCGGTCGTCCAGTATCGCCACCGGTGTCATGGCGGCCACCTCCTTGGCGAAGGAGGTCGCGGGCAGGGTCACCTCGGCACCACGGGCACTTCCACCGGCGGCGGCAGCCGCTTCCGCTCCCGCGACCTGCTGCAGACCGCTGTTGGTCTTGAGCGCCACCTCCTTGACGAAGATCACCAGCAGCAGCGCGATGAGTGCGAACGGTGCCGCGTACAGGAAGACATCGCCGATGCCACGCCCGTACGCGCTCTCCACGACGCCCTTGACCGGGGCCGGGAGCTTGGCGACGTCCGGGATGCCGCCGCCGTCGCCGCCCTTGATGCCGAGGGCCGCCAGGCCGTCGGACACCAGGCTCGTGACGCGGCTGCCGAGGACGGCGCCGAGCGCCGAGACGCCGACCGCGCCACCGAGCGAGCGGAAGAACGTGACGAGCGAGCTGGCCGCGCCGAGGTCCTCCGGCTTGACCTGGTTCTGCACGGCGAGCACGAGGTTCTGCATCATCATGCCGATGCCGAGACCCAGCAGCGCCATGTAGATCGCGACCTGCCAGTACGGGGTGTCGTAGCGCAGCAGGCCCAGCGTCGCCGCGCCCGCGGTGAGGAGGACTCCGCCGCCGACCAGGAATCCCTTCCAGCGGCCGGTCCTGGTGATGATCTGGCCCGAGACGGTCGAGGAGATGAACAGGCCCGCGATGAGCGGGATGGTCATCACGCCGGACATGGTCGGGGTCTTGCCGCGCGCGAGCTGGAAGTACTGGCTCAGGAAGACGGTGCCGGCGAACATCGCGACGCCGACGAAGAGGCTCGCGAGCGAGGTGAGAGTGATCGTCTTGTTGCGGAACAGCCGCAGCGGAATGATCGGCTCGGACGCCTTGGACTCGACGAACAGGAAGACCAGGCCGAGCAGGAAGGCGCCGGGCACCATCACATAGGTCTGCCAGGACATCCACGGGTAGTTGGTGCCGCCGAGCGAGACCCAGATCATCAGCAGGCTGACGGCCGCGGAGATGAAGAACGCGCCGGACCAGTCGATCTTGACCTTCCGCTTGACTACCGGCAGGTGCAGCGTCTTCTGCAGCACGATGAGCGCGATGATCGCGAACGGTACACCGACGTAGAAGCACCAGCGCCAGCCGAGCCAGTCGGTGTCGACGATGACGCCGCCGACCAGCGGGCCGCCGACGGTCGCGACGGCGAAGACCGCGCCGAGGTAGCCGCTGTAACGGCCGCGCTCCCGCGGGGAGATCATCGCCGCCATGATCACCTGGGTGAGGGCCGACAGACCGCCGGCGCCGACGCCCTGGAGCACCCGGCAGGCGATCAGCATGCCGGGGTTGGTGGAGAACCCGGCGATGATCGAGCCGAGTACGTAGATGACCAGGGCTATCTGGATCAGCAGCTTCTTGCTGACCAGGTCGGACATCTTGCCCCAGAGCGGGGTGGTGGCGGTGACCGCGAGCAGGGCGGCGGTGACCACCCAGGTGTACGCGCTCTGCCCGCCGCCGATGTCCGCGAGGATGGTGGGCAGGGCGTTGGAGACGATCGTGGACGACAGGATCGCCACGAACAGGCCGAGCAGCAGCCCGGACAGCGCCTCCATGATCTGCCGGTGCGACATGGGGGCCGCGGGCCCACCGTGGGCTTCCGCCTCCCGCACACCGGTCGGTGTGGTTGTAGCCATCTTCGTCCTCGTCAATTCGCGTGTGTACGGGGTGTGTGGGCCGTGCCGGTGCCGGCCGTGGTGGCCGGGTGCGCTGCGTGGGCCGTCCGGGCGTGCGGGGCGTGGGCCTTGGGCCGGCAGTCGCCGAAACTCAGGCGCAGCCGGTCCAGCAGGCCGGACAGCAGGTCGACGTCGTCGTCTGACCAGTCGCTCAGATGGGCCGCCAGCACCTCGGCGGCACGGTCCGAAGAGGCGGCCAGCACCTTTTCGCCGTGCGGGTTCAGGCGCAGCAGCCGGGATCGTTTGTCGAGGGCGTCGGGAGTGCGGTCGATCCAGCCGCGCTCGGCGAGATAGGCGACATGTCTACTGGTGACCGATATATCGATATCGAGATATTCGGCGAGCCGGCTCATCCGCATCTCGCCGTACCGGCCGAGCACGGTGAGCACCGCGACGGTCGAGGGCGGGGTCTCGGGCGGCAGTGCCCGGCCCACTTCCCTGCCGACGCCCATGACGACGCGCAACTGGCGGGCGAGCTCCGCGCAGTGCTCCTTCGTCGCCACAGCCCCGCCGATCGTCTCATCGTCCAATTGGTTGCCTTGAGCAACTGTAGGGGTGGTTGGTTGCTACAGGCAAATGAATCTGCGCCCTAGGCGGTCAAGAATCCCCAAAGGAATCGCCCGCCTCCAGTAAAGCGAGACGGGCGATCCCCCCGATGGGATAAGCGAGTGCTACGTCATATCCGCAGGTCAGGCGGACGCGGCCGTCAGCCGGTCCAGCTCCTCGGCCGTCAGCTTCAGATCCGCCACCGCCAGCAGCGCCGGCAGCTGCTCCACGGTGCGCGCGCTCGCGATCGGCGCCGCGACGGTCGGCTGCGCCGCCAGCCAGGCCAGCGCCACGGTCGCGACCTCGGCGTCATGCGCCTGCGCGACCTCGTCCAGCGCCACCAGCACCCGCTGTCCGCGGCCGGTCGCCAGGTACTTCCCCGCGCCGCCCGCCCGCGGGCTGTCCACCACGGTGCCGGTCCGGTACTTGCCGGTCAGGAAGCCGGAGGCCAGCGCGTAATAGGGGACCGACGACAGGCCGTGCGAGGCGACCACCTCGGCCATCGCCCCCTCGTAGTCCGTGCGCTCCACCAGGTTGTAGAGCTGCTGCAGGGCGACGTACGAGGCCAGCCCCTCCCGCTCGGAGAAGGCCAGCGACTCCGCCAGCCGCTCCGCGGAGATGTTGGACGCGGCGATCTGCCGCACCTTGCCCTCGCGCACCAGCTCGTCCAGGGCGCCGAGGATCTCCTCGACGGGGATCTGCGGGTCGTCGAAGTGCGTGTAGTAGAGGTCGATGTGGTCCGTGCCGAGCCGGCGCAGCGACGCCTCGGCGGCGGCCCGGATGTTGTCGGCCCGCAGTCCCTTGAAGTCCGGGTGGCTGCTGACCTTGGTGGCGACCACGATCGCGTCCCGGTTGCCGCGGGAGGCCAGCCACTTCCCGATGAGGGTCTCCGACTCACCGCCCGAGTTGCCCGGGACCCACGCCGAGTAGCCGTCGGCGGTGTCGACGAAGTTGCCGCCGGCCGCCGCGTACGCGTCCAGTACGGCGAAGCTCTGCGCCTCGTCGGCCGTCCAGCCGAACACGTTGCCGCCCAGGGCGAGCGGGAAGACGTCCAGATCAGATGTTCCGATGCGTGCCATGGGCACCTACAACCGGCCGGGAGCCGGCGGTATTCCTGCGGGGAGGTGACAGGGGGAGGTTCCGGCGGACGTGACGGGGACGTGGCGTCGGTCTCCCAGGCGCACCCGGGGGTGCCCGGGATTCCGCTTGTTCGCTAGGGTCGGGCAGCATGTCGAACCCTGAGAACAACTACGACCCCGCCGGCGACACCCAGATGTTCCGCGCCTTCGTCGAGGAGCCGCAGCAACTCCAGCAGCAGCAGGCCCAGACCGGGTCCGGCAAGCGCACGGGCCTGATCATCGGCATCGTCGTCGCCGTCCTGGTGATCGCCGGAGTCGTCGCGCTCGCGATGCGCTGACGGCACCGCCCGACGGCACGGGACCGGACCGCGTCGCTCACGTAAGGGTGACGTCCCGGGTCTCGATGTGCATGCCCAGCGGAACCCGCCAGGCATCCACGCAGATCTCCCAGGTCTGCACCTTGGAGGCGCCGCCCGCCAGGGGCACCGGCACCGGCTTCGTGGTCTCGATCGTCGCCCAGTCGATGCCGAGGCCGCCGATGATGTGGGTGCCGAAGGTGACGCTGCCTGAAGTCGCCGCTCTGCCGCCGGAATTGGTGAAGGTGACCGTCACCTTCTCGCACCACCGGTCCGCGGCCGGAGCGCGCTTCGGCGTGCTCACGGTCAGCCGCGCGGGCGATGCCGGCGGCGTCGTGCCCGGTGGTGGCGTGTGCGGTGGGGTCGTGCCGGGTGGTGCGGGTGCCGTCGAGCCGCCGCCTCCCGGCTGCGACGTCCCCGGTGAACCGTTCCCCGGCGTGCCGGAGCCCCCGGGCGTGGTTCCAGGGGTCGTCCCCTGGCCCCCCGTCGAACCGGGAGCCGATCCGGGAGCGCTGGGGCCTGATCCGGATCCTGGGGTCGAGCCCGGTGCGGACGGTGTGCCACTGCCGGGTCCCGGCGGTGCCGGGCCGTCCAGCGGCACCATCACGACCGGACCGACCGGCGGTACGTCCCCCGTCGCGCCGCCCTGCGAGGGACCGACCCCGCCGACCGCCACGTACCCGTCGTCGCCCGCCGCTCCGCAGCCGGCCGTCGTCATCGCCAGCAGCAGGGCCACGCCAACCGCCGGGACGGCGAGTGCCGCGCCCCGGCGGCCAGACATCCGTGCTATCGCGACCATCGCGCCAGTCTACTGACGGAACGTCAGCGAACCAGCGGGCCGGTCTATTCCGCTGTCAGGCCGTCCCGGAGCTGGGCGAGCGTGCGGGTGAGCAGCCGGGAGACGTGCATCTGGGAGATGCCGACCTCCTCGCCGATCTGCGACTGCGTCATGTTCGCGAAGAACCGCAGCATGATGATCTGGCGCTCACGCGGCGGGAGTTGGGCGAGCAGCGGCTTGAGCGACTCGCGGTACTCCACGCCCTCCAGCGCGGTGTCCTCGTAGCCGAGGCGGTCCGCGAGGGTGCCCTCACCGCTGTCGTCCTCCGGCGGCGGCGAGTCGAGCGAGCTGGCGGTGTAGGCGTTGCCGACCGCGAGGCCGTCGACGACGTCCTCCTCGGACACGCCCAGGCAGACCGCCAGTTCGGCCACCGTCGGCGACCGGTCCAGCTTCTGCGCGAGTTCGTCGCTCGCCTTGGTGAGCGCCAGCCGCAGTTCCTGCAGCCGCCGCGGCACCCGCACTGACCACGACGTATCGCGGAAGAACCGCTTCACCTCGCCGACAATGGTGGGCATCGCGAACGTCGGGAACTCCACGCCGCGGTTGCAGTCGAAGCGGTCGATTGCCTTGATCAGGCCGATCGTGCCCACTTGGACGATGTCTTCCATCGGCTCGTTGCGGCTGCGGAAGCGGGCTGCCGCATACCGAACAAGTGGCAGGTTCAGCTCGATGAGCGTGTCACGCACATAGGTTCGTTCCGGGCTGTCCTGTTCCAGTTCCGCAAGGCGCAGGAACAGCGAACGGGACAGTGTGCGGGTGTCGATGGCTTCGCCGGTGCGTGCATCGATTGGTGCGCTGGTACGGCGCACCTGAGGACTGCCCACCTGAACGGACATGCCACCCCCTTGAGGTCGCGGACGGGTGTCGCGAGCGACGGTTTGTTCCTCCACCTGAATACCGGAGGCCGGGTCGCGACAAACGCGGTTCCTGCAGAATGTCACATGTCGGCAACACGCTGTAGCGCCAAGTCGACATATTTCTGCAGGACCGTTCCTCCCCAAGAGTTACGCTTCGAGCTGGTTTGCGGACCTCAGCCGGGCGAAGCTGCGGGACAGCAGCCGGGACACGTGCATCTGCGAGACGCCCAGCTCGGCACTGATCTGGGACTGCGTCAGATTGCCGAAGTACCGCAGCATGAGGATCCGCCGCTCCCGTTCGGGCAGCTGTACGAGCAGATGCCGGACGAGGTCGCGGTGCTCGACCCCGACCAGCGCCGGATCCTCGTACCCGAGCCGGTCCAGCAGCCCCGGAGCGCCGTCGCCCTCCTGTGCGGCCTCCAGTGAGGTGGCGTGGTACGCCCGCCCCGCCTCCAGGCAGGCCAGCACCTCCTCCTCGGCCAGCTTGAGCCGCTCGGCGATCTCTCCGGTCGTCGGCGACCGGCCGTGCAGCACCGTCAGGTCCTCGATCGCCCCGCTCACCTGGACCCACAGCTCATGGAGCCGGCGGGGTACGTGAACGGTCCGCACGTTGTCCCTGAAGTAACGTTTGATCTCCCCCACCACGGTGGGCATGGCGAAGGTCGGGAACTGCACCCCGCGCTCCGGGTCGAACCGGTCGATCGCGTTGATCAGCCCGATGGTGCCGACCTGGACGACGTCCTCCATGGGCTCGTTCCGGCTGCGGAAGCGGGCTGCCGCGTAGCGGACGAGGGGCAGATTGACCTCGATCAGCGCGGCGCGTACGCGTGCGTGTTCGGGTGTTCCGGGTTCGAGCCCGGAGATCTCCTCGAACAGCACGGTCGTCAGCGCACGCGCTTCCAGGGCATTGGTATTGGGCGTACTCGTCCTACTGCGGGCGAAAGTTGTTGACGCCGTTCGGGCCGACACGGACACACCACCCCTCATCGGTCCACTCATCCGGCAAAAGCGGTCATAGCATCACAATTCATGTGCACTGTACGCAAGCACCTAATAACGCCGTGTTGGGCGGTGAGTTGACCTTGGCGGGACACGACAAAGCCCCCCGCCCGGTGGGCGGGGGGCTGAGCGACAGGCCGTGTGACCGGCCGTGGGACGGGCCGGGACGGGTGGCGGCGGCTACCGGGCGGACCGGCGGCCAGGCACCGTCAGAAGGGGTAGTCGGCGATCACCCAGGTCGCGAATTCACGCCACTGGCCCGCCGCCGCCTGGTGTGCGGGGTGCTCCAGATAGGTCTTCAGATCGGCGGCGTCCGCGACCGAGGAGTTGATCGCGAAGTCGTAAGCGATCGGCCGGTCGGTGATGTTCCAGCCGCACTCCCACGAGGTCAGCTCGGGGATCAGCCCGCCGAGCTCCTCGAACGCCTTCGCTCCGGCGGCGACCCGGGACTCGTCACGGCCGACACCGTCATTGAGCTTGAACAGGACCAGATGGCGGATCACGCGGGACTCCTCACCGGCAGCGCGCCGATCAGTTGACCAGCTCGTGCATGAACTCTCCGATGCCTCTTGCGGCGTTCGAAATGCCCTCGAACCCTACCTGCACAAGATCGGCGGCGCGCGCTGGCTGCGTGATGATCGTGTAGAGCACGAAGACCACGAGTACGTACATGGTGACTTTTTTCGCCTGCGCCATGCCCCTTGCCCTCCCCGGCAGCAGTGGCAGCCCCCACCGGCTGTCCCCAGCGTGCGATTGGTGGAGTCTATCCATCGAACGGCCTATTCAGCGGCCCCGCCAGCGGTTCAACCGGCGCTTTAGCACGAAGGTCCCCTTCCTCCTGCCCACATCCGGCGGCCCGCCCGGACGCGCCGTCAGAAGCCGGGAACGACGAAAGCCCCGGCTCGCACGAGCCGGGGCTTTCGTCGTTACTACTGGGTACTGCTCGGTACTGCTCAAGAGCGGTAGCGGTGGGATTTGAACCCACGGTGAAGTTGCCCCCACACACGCTTTCGAGGCGTGCTCCTTAGGCCGCTCGGACACGCTACCGAGAGAGAGCTTAGCCCACGTGGGGCCGTGCTCCGAAATCGCCCGAGCGGAAGAACCGGGTGAGGAGGGCGGAGCACTCTTCGGCGAGCACTCCCTGGATGACTTCGGGGCGGTGATTGAGCCGGCGGTCGCGGACGACATCCCACAGGGAGCCCACGGCGCCGCCCTTCTCGTCCAGTGCCCCGTACACGACCCGGTCGAGCCGGGAGAGGACGATCGCGCCCGCGCACATGGTGCAGGGCTCCAGCGTGACGACGAGCGTGCAGCCGGTCAGCCGCCACTCTCCGACCGCCTGAGCGGCGTCGCGGATCGCGAGCACCTCGGCGTGGGCGGTCGGGTCACCGGTCGCCTCGCGTTCGTTGCGGCCCCTGCCGATGACCACGCCGTCCGGGCCGAGTACGACCGCGCCCACCGGCACATCGCCGGTGCGCGGGGCGAGCCCGGCCTCTTCCAGGGCATGGCGCATCGGCCCGGTCCACGGGTCGCGCAGCGGATCGCGGGGAGGACCGGGCGGGGGTGGTGCGGTGCTCAGCGGACCGCCTCCAGAACGTCGGCACAGCCGATCGCCTCGGCGATCTCACCGAGCGCCTCTCCGGTGAGCGCGCCGTCACCGCTGAGGTCCAGCAGCTCCTTGTCGCTCATACCGAGATCGGACAGCAGGCCGGCCTCGCCGAGCGGGCCGGCCGGCACATGGTCCTCGGTGGGGCCGGGGACCACGTCCTCGTCGGCATCGTCGTCGTCGCCGTCCTCGGTACCGTCGAGGTCGACCAGGACGTCGAGGGGGTCCTCGGGGTCCCGGCCGAGCAGTTCGTCGGTGAGCAGGATCTCTCCGTACGAACTACGGGCTGCCGCGGCGGCATCGGACACATAGATCCTGGGGTCCTCTTCACCATCGACGCGGATGACACCGAACCAGGCGTCCTCCTGCTCGATGAAGACCAGAACCGTTTCCTCCTCGGCGATGGCCGCACGGGCCAGGTCGCTCAGGTCGCCGAGGGTTTCCACATCGTCGAGATCAGGTTCGCTCGCTTGCCAACCGTTCTCGTTGCGCGCGAGCAGTGCGGCGAAGTACACCGTGACTCTCCCACAGGTCTCAGGCCGTCCGGACCGGGCGGGGAGCACCCCACCCACTCGGCATCGTGGCAGAAAGCTGGGCTTTGCGAAGGGTCTTCCGCACTCCGACGTGCCAGGTCTTCATCACGTCGGGCTGCGGAACACCCTCAGGAGGCGGCTTCCGGCCCGCCCCCGCACCGTTTCCGGACGTTCCGGAGGTCCGGCCGGTCACCAGCGGAACGTCCGCATTCGCATGGCCTGCCGCATGCGTGCCGCGCGCGCCCTGCGCGGTTGTACGCGCTCGCGCAGCTCCTTGGCCTCGTTCAGCTCGCGCAGGAACATCACCCGGCGTCTGCGGCGCTCCGCGTCGCGTTCTTCCTGGGTCTTGCGTTTGGTCTGCTTGTTCCGCGCTTTCGGCTGACCGGGCTCTTCCGGCTTGTCACCGTTCTCGCTCCGCTCCGGCATGTGGCACCACCCGTGGGGGGTCGGGGCACCCGGGGGCGCTCCGGGCGTATGTGCACAGTTTCCCTCTACCGTGCGGTTTGATGCGTGTTCGGCGGAGAGTCGGCAGAGCATCGGTGGAGAGAGCGAGCGGCGGCGGGGACCCCTGGGACTCGGTTAATGTCGGGTGCATGCGGATCCACGTAGTCGACCACCCGTTGGTCGCGCACAAGCTCACCACCCTGCGCGACGAGCGCACCGACTCGCCGACCTTCCGTCGGCTGGCCGATGAACTCGTCACCCTGCTCGCCTACGAGGCGACCCGCGACGTGCGTACCGAGCAGGTCGACATCCGGACCCCGGTCGCCCCGACCACCGGCGTACGGCTCTCCTACCCGCGTCCGCTCGTCGTCCCGATCCTGCGGGCCGGCCTGGGCATGCTGGACGGCATGGTCCGGCTGCTGCCGACCGCCGAGGTCGGTTTCCTCGGCATGATCCGTGACGAGGAGACCCTGGAGGCGAAGACCTACGCCACCCGGATGCCGCAGGACCTCTCCGGCCGCCAGGTGTACGTCCTCGACCCGATGCTGGCCACCGGCGGCACGCTGGTCGCCGCCATCAACCTGCTCATCGAGCGCGGCGCGGACGACGTCACCGCGATCGTGCTGCTCGCGGCGCCCGAGGGCATCGAGGTCATGGAGCGGGAGCTGGCGGGCAAGCCGGTCACCGTCGTCACCGCCTCGGTCGACGAGGGGCTCAACGAGAACAGCTACATCGTCCCCGGCCTGGGCGACGCGGGGGACCGGCTCTACGGCACCGCCGGATAGCCGCCGCAGGGCCGCGACACGAACTGGACGTCGGATGCGAGAAGCCCCGGACCTGGTGGGCCGGGGCTTCTCGGCGTTCTCGGGGTTCTCGGTCTTCCGGGCGGCTGTCGTGCCCTTGCGGCCTTTAGCAGCTGGGCGAGGGCGCCGGGGTCGGGTTGGCCGCGACGGCCAGGGCCTTCGCGGCGTCCTTCGGGTCGGCCAGCTTCGTGTAGGGCGTCCCGATCAGCAGGTCCACGCCCGGGCCCGCCCGCTTCGGGTCGATCTTCACCGTGGAGCCCGCGACCTGCGTGCCGACGACCTTCGCCGCCTGCGCACCGGCGGGGCCGGCCACGATCAGCGCCGGCACCGTGACCTTCTTGTCGTACTCGACCGGCGCGTTGCTGAACTTGATGACGCGGAAGCCGCGCTTGGCCAGCTCATCGGCCGTGGTCTTGGCCAGCCCGCCCTTCGCCGTCGCGTTGAAGACCGTGACCCCGATCGAGGCCGGCGGGGGCAGCGGGGCGGGCTTGCCGGTCGGCTTCGGCGTGGCGGCGGCCGTCGGCTTGCAGCTCGCCGGGGCCGCGTGGGCCTGGGCGGGGCCCTTGTCCTTGCCGCCGGTGAAGACGTCGATGAGTTGTAGCGTGCCCCAGCCGATCAGGCCGAGTACCACCACCGAGGCGACGATGGCCAGGGCGGTACGGCCGCGCCTTCGCGGCCGGCCCATTCTCGGGTACTGGTTTCCGGTGATCCGGTACTTCCCGCCCATGCCGGAAGGGGTGAGCATGCTCATGGGCGCAGCGTAGTGCGCTCATCGCCGGAGCGTACTAAATGATCAATGAATGGCGGACAGCCGAACCCGAAAGGGCGAACACCCGCCTCCGAACAGCCGCCCCCACAGGGCGGGTCCGCAGGCGGGTCCGTACGGCCGCCTCGGTCAGTCCATCTCCAGGACGCGGGCATGCAGAACCTGGCGCTGCTGGAGCGCCGCCCGGACCGCCCGGTGCAGACCGTCCTCGAGATACAGGTCACCGTGCCACTTCACGACATGCGCGAAGAGGTCGCCGTAGAACGTCGAGTCCTCGGCGAGCAGGGTTTCCAGGTCGAGCTGGCCCTTGGTGGTGACCAGCTGGTCGAGGCGTACCGGACGTGGAGCGACATCCGCCCACTCTCGCGTGCTGACCCGGCCGTGGTCGGGGTACGGCCGCCCGTTTCCGATGCGCTTGAAGATCACACGGAAAGCCTACCGGGCGAGCCCGTGCGGGCGCAGCAGTGGCGGAGGAGTGCAAAGGTGGTATTTACGTCGATAGCCGGACCTAGCGGGAGCCTGCCATGACCGATCCGCAAGCCCAGGCGGCACTTCCGGCCGATCCGCCCGCGGATTCGCCTGTCGGCGCGTCCCCCGCGCAGTCCGCCGATGCGCCGTCCGGTATGTCTCCCGATGCGCCATCCGTCCCGTCCGCTGGGGCGTCCGCCGTCCGTTCCACCGACCGGCCCGGCCCCGCGGCGGATCTGCCGGGCCCCGCCGCGACGATCCTGGCCGGCTACACCTTCACCGGGCCGGCGCTCGACCTGGGCGCGCTGCTGTGGGACGGCACCTGCCACGCCGACGCCCAGATCCGCATCCCGCTCGGCATGCTCAACCGGCACGGCCTCGTCGCGGGCGCCACCGGCACCGGCAAGACCAAGACGCTGCAGCTGATCGCCGAACAGCTGTCGGCCAACGGGGTGCCGGTGTTCCTCGCCGACGTCAAGGGCGATGTCTCCGGGATCTCCGCCCCCGGTCAGCCGAACGACAAGGTCGCGCAGCGCACCGCCGAGGTCGGCCAGAGCTGGGCGGCGTCCGGCTTCCCCGCCGAGTTCTACGCGCTCGGCGGCATCGGCGCCGGTATCCCGCTGCGGGCGACGGTCACCGGCTTCGGCCCGATCCTGATGTCGAAGGTGCTCGGGCTGAACCAGACGCAGGAGCAGTCGCTCGGCCTGATCTTCCACTACGCCGACACCAAGGGCCTGGAGCTGATCGACCTCAAGGACCTGCGGGCCGTCATCGCCTTCCTCACCTCCGACGTCGGTAAGGGCGAGCTCAAGAACATCGGCGGCATCTCGTCCGCCACCGCCGGCGTCCTCATGCGGACCCTGACGGCGTTCGAGGCGCAGGGCGCCGAGCCGTTCTTCGGCGAGCCCGAGTTCGACACCAGCGAACTGCTGCGGACCGCGCCGGACGGGCGCGGGATGGTGTCGGTACTGGAACTGCCCGCCGTCCAGGACCAGCCGCAGCTCTTCTCCACCTTCCTGATGTGGCTGCTCGCGGACCTCTTCCAGGACCTCCCGGAGGTCGGCGACATCGACCGGCCCAAGCTGGTCTTCTTCTTCGACGAGGCCCATCTGCTCTTCAACGGCGCGTCGAAGGCGTTCCTCGACGCCATCACCCGGACGGTGCGGCTGATCCGCTCCAAGGGCGTCGGCATCTTCTTCGTCACCCAGACCCCGAAGGACGTGCCCTCCGACGTCCTCGCCCAGCTCGGCAACCGCGTCCAGCACGCCCTGCGCGCCTTCACCCCCGAGGACGCCAAGGCCCTGAAGGCGACCGTCTCGACGTTCCCCAACTCCGCCTACGACCTGGGCGAGCTGCTGACCGCGCTGGGCACCGGCGAGGCCGTCGTCACCGTCCTCAGCGAGAAGGGCGCGCCGACCCCGGTCGCCGCCACCCGGCTGCGGGCCCCGCAGTCCCTGATGGGACCCATCGAAGCGGCCACGATGGACACGGCCGTCAAGTCGTCGCCGCTCTACGCCCGCTACGCGCAGGCCGTCGACCGCGAATCGGCCTACGAGAAGCTGAACGCGGCCGCCGACGCCGCCATGGCCCCGGCGGCCGGCCGGCAAGCCGCCGAGGCGCCCGCGAAGACCGCTGGAAAGGCGGGCGGGAAAGCCGCGGGGAAAGCGGCCGAGGGGGAGAAGAGCGTCGTGGAGCAGGTCGTCGGCAGCGGCGTCTTCACATCACTGACGCGCTCGCTGGGCACCCAGATCGGCCGCGAGATCAGCCGCTCGCTCTTCGGCACGCGCAAGCGCTGACATCATCGGGGCTCCGGTCGGACGGGTGCCGGCGCCCCGGCCGGCGCCCCAGCCGGCGCCCCAGTCGGGGCCCCAGGAGTCCGCTGCATCCCGCCCTTCCTGGCTCCCCGGAAGAACTTTGGCTCCCCGGAAAAACTTTTCGGCGTTCACTGTCAACCGGACGCGGGGGCCCAGGCGTATGCCTGGTGAGTCCGCGGAGAATCTGGAGTGAGTGTTGACCGTCGAGGAGTTCGAGGAGTTCTACGCGCATGCGGTGGGACGCCTCACGGGTCAGCTCTATGTGATGCTCGGCGACCTGCACGAGGCGCAGGACGTCGTACAGGAGGCCTTCGTCCGCGGCTGGAGCCGGCGGCGGCAGCTGGACCGCAACGGGGCTCCGGAGGCCTGGATCCGTACGGTCGCCTGGCGGCTCGCGGTGAGCCGGTGGCGCGGCCGCCGGCGCTCCGACGACGCCTGGCAGCGGCACGGCGGCACGCCGTCCGTCGAGGGACCAGGTCCCGAGCCGGTGGCCCTGGTGTCGGCGCTGCGCGAACTGTCGCCGCGGCAGCGGCGCACGGTGGTCCTGCACTACGTCTGCGATCTGTCCGTGGACCAGATCGCGGCCGAGACCGGAGTCTCCAGCGGCACCGTCAAGACGCATCTGCACCGGGGCCGGGCGGCGCTCGCCGACCGCCTGACGGATCCGGCCGATCCGGGCGGCCGGGGCGGTTCCGGCGGTTCCGGTGATCCGGGCGGTCCGGGCGGTCCTGGCGATCCGAACGCTTCGCATCGTTCGCACGATTCGCACGCCGAGGAGGCTCCCGGTGCCTGAGCTCCACGACCCCCACGACCCCCGTGACCGGCACGACCCGCACGGTCCGAATGCGCCGGAGGACGCGCTGACGAGCGCGCTCAAGAACGCCGCCGCTGCCGGGCAGACCGCGGCGGCCCCCGTCCCCGTCGCCGTGATCATGGCGCGCGGCGACCGGGTCCGGCGCCGCCGGACGGCCGCGTACGCGCTCGCCGCCTGCCTGATGGTCGGCGGTACGGGCATCGCGGCGGCAGCCGTCCTGCCGTTCGGCGGCGGAACGGTCGCTCCCGCGACATCGCCCTCCGTTTCGTACCCGGACGGTGCATCACCGACCCCGCCACAACCGCTGCCGACGCAGTCGAGGTCCGGGCAGCCCAGCGACTCGCCGACCGCGACCGGGACGACACACGGCACGGACTCCCACGGCATGGCGACCTACGGGCCGGGCGGGCCGCCCGCCGGTACGGCCACCTCGGTCCCGCCGCCGGGCAGCACGACGCAGTCGACGCTGCGGACCACCTCGCCGCCCGGCTGATCTCCGCCCGGCTGATCTCCGCCACCTCCCGCACCACCTCCTGAACGAACCGGTCGCGCCGCCGGGCGATCCCGCATGCCCAAAAACGCCCGCCCCCGCCCTCCCACCTCACCGTCCGGAGCCGAACATGTCCGTCGTACCAGCCCCGCGGACGCGGGAGGCCGAGGCCGAAGCGGGGCCGCACCAGCTGCTGCCCTCCCCCAGGCGGGGCCAGAGCGGCCGCCCACGTGAGCACCGTCCACCGGCACTGGCACCGGCGCGTTCGGCCGTACACCGGCTGCTCGCCTCGGTCAGCGCCAATGACCGGAAGGTGCTCGCGCTCTATCTGCTCACCCGGGCCGGGATCTGGATCACCGCCTACTGCACCGGCTGGCTGTTCACCGGGGACGGCCGGGCAAAGGATGCACCACCGCTGCTCTCGCGGTGGGAGCAGTGGGACTGGTCGTACTTCGTCCGCATCGCCCAGTACGGCTACTTCGGCAGCCCCGACGGGTCCGCCTCCGCCCCTCCCGACAACCGCGAGGCGTTCTTCCCCGGCCTTCCCCTGCTGCTCCGCGCCGTGCACACCGTCGTGCCCAGCTGGACGGTGGCGGGCCTGCTGATCTCGCTCGTCGCCGGGGCTGTCGCGGTCCTGGCCCTCGCCCGAATAGCCCGCCTCCACCTCGCCGCGAAGAACACGGAAACCGGCGAAGGCGACCCGGGGGAGCACGCGGTGTTCTTCCTCCTGCTGTCGCCCTGCGCGGTGTTCCTGGCCGTCGGCTACACCGAAGCCCTCTTCCTGGCCCTCGCCCTGCCCGCCTGGCTGGCCGCGAAGAAGGGCCGCTGGCCGCTGGCGGCGGTCCTGGCCTGCTGCGCCACCACCGTCCGGATCAGCGGACTGTTCCTCGCGGCCGCCCTGGCCGTCGAATTCCTGACCGCCACCGGCCTCCGCGACCGCCTGCGCGCACTCCCCTGGCTGGCCCTTCCCGCGTTGCCCGCCTTCGCCTACACCTGGTACCTGCACGCCAGGACCGGCGACTGGATGGCCTGGAAGCACGCCCAGGAACGCGGCTGGTTCCGGCAGTTCCACACCCCGAGGGAGGCCTGGCAGAACACCTGGGACTCGGCCTTCTCCCACGCCCAGACCACCGGCTACGCCTTCATGTTCCGGGCCGAACTCGTCGCCATGGTGGTCGGCCTGCTCCTCCTCGCCCGCCTCCTGCAACGCCGCCGGTGGCCGGAGGCCGCCTACATCGCCCTCACCCTCTGGGCACTCGGCACCTCGTACTGGTACATGTCCATCCCCCGCGCCACCCTCCTGTGGTGGCCCCTGTGGACCGGTCTCGCCCGCTGGGCCCTCCACCACCCCTGGATCCGTACCGCCTACGTCTGCCTGTCCGCCCCGCTGATGACCGTCCTCGCGGTGGCCTTCACCTCCGGCCGCTGGGCCGGCTGACGAACACCTGCCGACTCGCCGGAACCCCTTCGTCGGTGCCGACCACCTAGAGGTGAGCCATCGTCAACTTCACTGAGCCGTACCTGTAGCAACGGCCGCAGCCGTTGCTCATAGAGGGCCCCGACCGGATTCCCGGTCGGGGCTTTCATCTGTTCGGCCTCAGGATCATCCAGATGGGGACGATCCGTGCCGATGTCCTCTACGATCGCGAATCCGAACGCCCGAGGGCGTCGCGGTGCACTGACGGAGTCCGCCGGGCATATTTGTCCCCGAGTCCGGCCGGCCCGGGGTAGGAGGCAGTTTTGGTGCGAGACACCCCCCTGCTGGCCGTGCGCGGAATCTCCAAACGGTTCGGCGCCGTACAAGCTCTGAGCGGGGTCGACCTCGAGATCGGCGAGGGCGAGGCGATCGGTCTGGTCGGCGCCAACGGGGCGGGTAAGTCCACCCTGGTCAAGGTCATCGCAGGGGTGTCCCCGCCGGACAGCGGGGTGATCGAGTGGAAGGGCCGGCCGGTCGACCTCCGGACGCCGCTCGACGCGCAGAAGCTGGGCATCGTCGCCGTCCACCAGGACCTGTCGCTCTGCGACAACCTCGACACCGTCGCCAATCTCTTCCTCGGCCGCGAAGTCCGCCGGTTCGGCAGGCTCGACGAGGTCGAGATGGAGAAGCGCTCCCGTGCGCTGCTCAACGTGCTGTCCGTCCGGATCCCGAGCCTGCGCGTCCCGGTCGCCTCGCTCTCCGCCGCGCAGCGGCAGGGCGTCGCCATTGCGCGGGCGCTGCTCGGGGAGCCGGAACTCGTCATCCTGGACGAGCCCACCGCCGCGCTGGGCCCCCAACAGGCCGCCGTGGTCCTCGCACTGGTCCAGCGGTTGCGGGACCAGCGGCTCGGGGTGCTCCTGGTCAGCCATGAGATGGAGGAGGTCCGTGCGGTCACGGACCGGGTGGCGGTGCTGCGCGTCGGCCGCAACACCGGGTTCTTCGACACGAAGTACACGACCCAGGAGCAGATCGACTCGGCCGTCACCGGCAACCAGGCGATGGCCGTCACCCTCCAGCAGAGCCTGCTGCCGCACGGACTGCCCGAGCAGGACGCTCTCGACGTCGCCACCCGCTATCTGCCCGCGCGGGCGGGAGTCGGCGGCGACTGGTTCGACGTCATCCCGCTGCCGGGCGCCCGCGTCGCGTTGGTCGTCGGGGACATCGTCGGGCACGGCATGCACGCCGCCGCCACCATGGGCCGGCTGCGGACGGCGGTGCACAACTTCTCGATGCTGGACCTGCCGCCCGACGATCTGCTGGCGCACCTCGACGACCTCGTGAGCCGGATGGACAAGGACGACGTGGCCCCGGGCACCGGCACCCCCGCCGCCGGCGCGACCTGTCTGTACGCGATCTACGACCCGGTCTCGCGGCGCTGCGAGCTGGCCCGCGCCGGCCATCTCCCGCCCGCGCTCGTCCATCCCGACGGATCGGTGGAGTACCTCGACGTGCCGGCCGGCCCGCCGCTGGGCCTGGGCGGCCTGCCCTTCGAAGCGGTGGAACACGAACTGCCCGAGGGCAGCAAGCTGGTCCTCTACACGGACGGCCTGGTCGAGGACCGCAGCCGGGACATCGACGTCGGGCTCGACCTCCTCCGCACCGCCCTGGCGGGCGCCGACCGCGACCCGGAGCAGACCTGCGACGCGGTGCTCGACGCCCTGCTCCCCGCAGAACCGAAGGACGACGTCGCCCTCCTCGTCGCCCGGGCCCGCGCGCTGCCGGAGGACCGGATCGCCCGCTGGTCCGTACCGTCGGAACCCTCCGCCGTCTCCGCCGTACGGGCCGCCGCCGAGCGGCAGTTGGAGCAGTGGGGACTGGACGAACTGGCCTTCACCACGGAGCTGATCCTCAGTGAGCTGATCACCAACGCCATCCGCCACGCCGCAGGCCCGATCACCGTCCGCCTGCTGCTGGACCGCAGCCTGATCTGCGAGGTCACCGACACCAGCAGCACCTCCCCCCACCTCCGCTACGCGGCCACCACGGACGAAGGCGGCCGCGGCTTGTTCCTCGTCGCCCAACTGGGCGAACACTGGGGCACCCGCTACACCAGCGCCGGAAAGATCATCTGGTCCGAACAGCGCATCCCCACGAAGCACGTGGCACCGAACCCTGACGCATGAGGAGCGCGTCGCCGGCGTCGGCGATACACGGCCGACTGCCCGCCTCAGGGCCCTGTGACGGGCGATATCTTCCGCCCCGACCACCTCGGTCGGGGCCAGGATTCGGTAACGCTCGGTGACGGAAGATGGCCCCGCCACTCCTGGTTCGCCTTGACACCCCTGGAGGGCGGGCGTACAGAGAAGAGATGCGCCAGGGTGTGCCGGCGGACCCGCGAGGGACGCAAGTGACCGGCAGTACCGAGGCGACGCGCACCGGGATCGGTCCCGATGGTGTCCGCCGTTTTCGGCGCGGGCCCGACCCACCACAGGCCCCGCAGACCGCACCGACCGCACCGACATCACAGGCCACTGTGGGCGGCGCTGCCCCTGCCCTCCCGCCTGTGGAGACCGAGGAGCGGGACGAGCTGCTCGCCGCTGCCGTGCGCAAGGTGCTCAGGGACACCGACGCCTACTGCGGCATGGTGTACCTGCGCTCCCGTGACCGGCGCTCGCTCGTGCTGAGCACCGTCGCCGGCGTCCCCGTGTCGGCGCTGGGGTCGTTCCGCCGGATCTCCGTGCGCAGCCCGCTGCCCGCCCCGATGGCCTATCGCACCGGCCGCAGTGTGTGCCTGTCGGGGACGGAGGAGACGCTGCGGCGCTTCCCGCAGCTGCTGGTGGGCCTGCCGTACTCGTTCGCCTCCGTCTGCGCGCCGATCGTCGCAGGTCAGGAGAGCTTCGGGGTGCTGTGCGGGCTGTGGACGCCCTCGTCCGTCGGGCTGCCGCCTGGCGCCCGCCGGCACCTGCGGTCCGCGGCCAACCGGCTGGGGGCCCTGCTGGCGGAACTGACCGCCCGGGGGGACCGGGTGGAGGGCGGGGGCGACACGGCGGTGATCGAGCTGCCCACCGCGTCGGGCACGGCGATCCGCCTGGGGTTGTTCGACTGGGACCTCACCACCGGCACCGTCGCCGCCGACGACGAGCTGTGCGCGATCTTCGACTGGGCCTCCGACCAGTTCGACGGCCGGGCCGAGACCCTGGCCGCCCGGATCCACCCGGAGGACCTGCCGGGATTCTGTTCCGCCGCCCGCAGCGCGCTGCTGGACGGCCGGGTGCTCGCCACGCGACTGCGGGTGACGGCCGGGCCGAACCGGTCGCGGACCATCGAGGTACGGGGCAGGACCTCCGGGACAGCTGCTGGTCAGGACGCTGATCATCTGGTCGGCACCGTCCTCGACACCGGGACCGGCGTCGCCGCCGCCGAGGCCGTCGAGCGGTTGCGGCAGGGCATCCTCTCGCTCGACCCGGACGGCCGGATCACCTACGCCAACCTCGGCGCCGAGCTGCTGCTGGGGGCCCATCGCGAGGAAATGCTCGGGCGGCAGCTGTGGGACTGCCTCAGCTGGCTCTCCGACCCCGCGTACGAGGACAGCCACCGAGCCGCGATGATCTCCCGCCAGTCCACCGCGTATCTCGCCTGCCGCCCGCCCGACCGGTGGCTGGCCTTCGCCTTCTACCCCGACGCGCACGGGGTCACCGGCACCGTCGTCCCGGCGAGCGGGCCCCCCGAGCACGACGGTCCGGCGCCGCAGCCGACCGAGGACGCGGAGACCCCGGCCTCGGCGTTCGGGCCGTCGACCCCCGCACGGCGCGCCGGCGTCGGGGCCATCTACCGCCTGCTGGAACTGGCCAGCACGCTGACCCAGGCCGTCACGGTCCGTGAGGTGTGCACGGCCGTCGCGGAGCAGATACTGCCGGCCTTCGGCGGCCAGGAACTGGCGATCTACGTCGTCGCGGGGAACCGGCTGAACCTCGCCCACCAGGAGGGTTACCCCGAGGCGTTCCTGGACCGTTTCGAGGGCACGCCGATGGGGGCCCGGCTGCCCGGGGTGGAGACGCTGAGCACCGGTGCGCCGATCTTCTTCGCGTCCGTCGACGAGCTGTCCGGCGCCTACCCCGGGATACCGCTGGACGAGATGTGCGCCTGGGCCTTCCTCCCGCTGATCGCCTCCGGGCACCCCGTCGGCAGCTGCATCCTGGGTTTCGACGAGCCCCACCCGTTCACGTCCGAGGAACGCGGCGTGCTGACCGCGCTCGGCGGTCTGATCGCCCAGGCGCTGGAGCGCGCCCGGCTGTACGACACCGAGTTCGCCCTCGCCCGCGGCCTCCAGAACGCGTTGCTGCCGCACCGACTGCCCGAGGTGCCCGGTGTCGCCATCGCCGCCCGCTATCTGCCGGGGACACAGAGCATGGAGATCGGCGGGGACTGGTACGACGCGATCGTCACCGCGCAGGGACTCTGCCTGGTCATCGGCGACGTCGAGGGTCACAGCGTGGCCGCCGCCGCCACCATGGGCCAACTCCGCAGCGCGGTGCGGGCCTTCGCCACCAGTGGCTGCGAGCCGAACGAAGTGCTGGTCCGCACCAACCGTCTGCTGTCCGAGCTCGACCCAGGCCTGCTCGCCAGCTGCTGTCTGATCCAGCTGGACAGGACCGCGAGCCGGGCCCGTATCGCGCGCGCCGGCCACCTCCCCCCGCTGCTGCGGCACGCCGACGGCCACACCGACGTGCTGGAGTTCGCGGGCGGCGCCCTGCTCGGCGTCGATCCGCTGGCGGAGTACCCGATCAGTGAACTGGTGCCGCCGCCGGGCTCGGTGCTCGCCCTGTACACCGACGGGCTGGTCGAGGAGCCGGGGATCCCGATCGACGAGGGCATCGACCGGCTGCGGGTCTCGCTCGCGCACGCCGACGAGAGCTCGCTGGAGGACCTCGCCGACCGGCTGCTGGCCGACGCCCGCCTGTCGACGCACCGCGCGGACGACGTGGCGCTGCTGCTCACCGCGTTCGACGCCTAGGGGCTGTCCGACCGACCACGAACAGCCGTACCAGTAAGAACACCGCGCTGGTAATAGCACCGCGCAAGCGGGTGAACAGCTCGCTGGAACGTTCGACGACCGACCTCCGCACGGTATGCCTCCCGGTGCTGCTCAACTGATCAACCGTCAGAACTGGCTGGTGCGCCGGCCCTGCACTGGAGGGTTCATGAGATCGATTCCGCGAGGCCGGCGTACCTGGGCCGGCATCGTCACCACGGTGATGGCCACGGTCGCGACGCTCGGTGCGGCGGGTCCGGTACCCGGGCACCACGACGACCTCGGCCCGGAGATCAGGGCGATCATGGAGAAGCCCGCCTATGAGCACGCCCAGTGGGGCCTGCTCGAGGTCGAGGGCTCGACCGGACGCGTCGTCCACTCGCAGTACCCGGACCAGTTCTTCATCCCCGGTTCGACGGGCAAGCTGGTCAGCGTGTCGAGTGCCTGGCACGCGCTGGGCGGCGAGCACCGGTTCACCACTCCCGTGCAGGCCCTCGGCCGCCGGGCCGGCAGCGTCCTGAACGGGTCGCTGGCGCTGGTCGCGCAGGGCGACCTCACCATGGGCGGCCGGACGAAGCCGGACGGCTCCGTCGCCTACACCCCGATCGACCACACGTACGCGAACGATGTTCCGGGCGCCACGCTCACGCCCGAGAACCCGCTCGCGGGGCTGGACATGATCGCCCATCAGGTCCGCCGGTCGGGCCTCACCAAGATCCAGGGCGACGTCGCCATCGACTCCCGGATCTTCAGCACCGCCTCCGCCCCGCAGCTGGACCCGCTCCCGACCCCGCTCATCATCAACGACAACGTCATCGACCTGCTGACCACCGCGACGACCCCCGGCCGCCCCGCGCAGCTCAGCTGGCGGCCCCAGGTCGCGCCCTACCAGGTGACGTCGACCGTGAAGACGGTCGAGGCGGGCGGCACGACGAACATCGTGGTCAACGCCTCGCCGGACGGCACCCGCATCAGCCTGTCGGGAACGATCGCGGCCGGCGCGAAGCCGGAGCTGCGGATCTCCCCCGTCCAGGACCCGGCGGCGTTCGGGCGCACGGCACTGATCGAGGCGCTCGCCCGGGCCGGCGTCACGGTCACCGCCCGGCCGACCGGACCGAACCCGTCCGGCCTGCTGCCGCGTTCCTACGACGGTACGCAGCGCGTCGCCGCGTACGTCTCGCCGATCTTCGCCGAGTACACGAAGCTGATCTTCAAGGTCAGCCACAACCTCGGGGCGAACCTCACGATCTGCCTGATGGCCGTCTCGACGGGCAGCCACGCGTGCGCGGACGGCTTCCCCGTGATCAACAGCTTCCTGCGCCAGGCCGGCATCGACCCGACCCAGGTACAGATGCTCGACGGCCGCGGCGGCAACCCCAATGACCGGGTCACCCCGCGCGTGGAGGACGAGATCCTGCACTACTGGCAGGGGACCGAGGAGGCGAAGCGCTTCCGTGAGGCGCTGCCGATCCTCGGGGTGGACGGCTCACTGACCTCCGTCTGCGAGGGCTCTCCCACCTGCCCGGGCAAGGGCAAGGTATGGGGCAAGCCCGGCACCTTCGCCGGCTACGACGCCGTCAACCAGCGGGCCACCGTCGGCGCATGGACCCTCGGCGGCTACCTCTCCGCGGGCCACGGACAGCTGAACACCTTCTACATCGCCATGACCGGCGGCTCCGCCCCGGACATCAACGGAGTCCTCGACATCGGCAACGACGTGGCCCGGATCGCGGGCCTCCTGCAGCAGCAGGCGGAGGCCAGGAGCCGCTCCTGACGGATTCGCCGGTTGACGCATCGACGGATCGACGAGGGCCCGGACCGCGTTGTGCGGTGCGGGCCTTCGTCGATGAAGGTGCGAGATCCTGAGCTTCGTGCCGGCTCCCACCACCCTCAGGAAAGGGATCTCAACGATCGTGCGCCCCATACCCACCTGCGTGTTGAGCAGCAGCGCTCCGCCCTTCGCCGACGGCGGGCACGACCCGGACCGGTTCGTGGAGATCGGTTCGTTCACCAAGGTCCTGACCGGAACCGTGCTCGCGCGCATGACCGCCGCGGGACTGCTCGACCTGGACGATCCCGTGGAGCGCCGGCTCGACCGGGTGCCGGCGGGCACCGGAATCACCCTGCGGCACCTGGCCGAGCACACCTCGGGTCTGCCCCGGCTGCCGCCCGGCCTGTCGCGCAGAGACCCTTACGCGCCCTTCGACGAGGATGCGCTGTCGGCACTCCTGAGCCGTCTCGACTCGCTCACCGTCAGGCCCGCCGGGCAGACGGAGGAGTACTCCAACTTCGGCTACGCCGTCCTCGGTGCGGCGCTGGTCGCCGCCGCCGGCCGGCCCTACGAAGAGCTCGTGGGGGAGCACGTGCTCGACCCGCTCGGCGTGGACGAGGTGACGGCCCGGCCGCCCGCCGACCGGCGGCTGTGCGCCACCGGGTGGTTCGGGAGGGAACGCGCGCCGTGGACGATGACCGGAGCGATCCTGCCCGCGGGAGGACTGTGGGCCACCCCCCGCGCCACGGCCGACCTGCTCACCGGCCTGCTCCTGGACCGGACGTTGGGCCCGCCCGCACTGTCCTGGCAGTCGGCCGGCCCGCTGAAGTGGCACAACGGCGCCACCCGCGACGCCTCCGTCTTCGCCGGAGCGTTCCCTGAGACGGGCCGCTGGGTGGTGGTCCACCGACTCGGCGGAAGTTCCGAGGGCACCGATGAAGCCGCGGTGGAGCACCTCAGGAGGGCCGAAGCCGCCACCTGAGGTTTGCTCGTTCACCCCGGTCCGGCCGGTCAGGACAGGAAGCGCTCGATGGCCTCGCGGGCGCGGGCGTTCGAGGCCGCGGCGTCGGCCAGCGCCTGGGCCAGGGCGTCGATCCACTCGTCCAGGCCCACCTGGCGCCGCGTAAGCACGATGCCGCGCACCTCCTTGCAGACCTCCCCGACCACGACGCCCTTGATCGCCGCGAACTCCTCGGCCGACAACGCCAAGTCCCAGGCCTCGCCGACCCGGCTCCGCACCATCCGCGCGCGAGCGCCCCCGGCCGGGCCGACGTCTTCTCGGTCTCTCATCGGCTCCTGTGCCATCGACCTCTCGGCGCACCGCGCGCATCGCGTCGCGTCGTCGTTCCGGCGGCAGGGCATGACATCGGCGGAATCAGTGAAACGGTCTTCAAGAGATCTTGACCGACCGATGGCTACGCGAGTCTCCGTACCGGTCCTCCGGCCCCCGACGTCACCCGGGTGCCGCGCGTGCCCTGCTCGTACGGAGGGCCGGGCTGGCCGACGCTGGACGGGAGAATGCCGTCGAGCCGGGAGAAGCCATGAAACGTCAGATCAACTGATGCGCCGCTGCCGCGCTGGCCGTCATGCTCGGTTGGGCCGGACTGACCGGCTGCTCGTCGGACAGCCCTGCCAGCGCCCCGGCGTCCTCGGCAGCCTCCGCGGTCAGGTCGGGGGCGTCGTCCGCCGCCTCCGCCGCCAGCAGCGCGGCGGCATCCGCGGCCGCCTCCGCCCAAGCGGCCGCGTCGTCCGCGCTGGACAACGTCAAGGCGGCCTGGACGCGAAGGCAGACGTCACTCTCGGCCCCCTGACGACCGGATCCGACGGCCGGACGGACGTCCCGGTGAAGGTCACCAACCACGACGCAAAGTCCAGGCGCTACACCGTCCTGGTCAATTTCAAGAACCAGTCAGGCACCGTGGTCGACGTGAGTGCCCTCAACGTTCCCGAGGTCGCCGCAGGCGCCACCGCCGACGCCACCGCCCGGAGCAACCGGACCCTGACCGGTACGGTCACCGCCGAAGTCCTCAGCGCCTTGCGGTACTGACGCCACACACAACAGCCGACGCCGAAGCCGGCGAGTCCGATTGCGCCGAAGCCACGGCCCGTCAGCTCGTCAGCTCGTCATCTCGTCCTCGTCAAAGCCGAGGTCGTCCTCGATGCCCAACTCGACGGCCGCCTCCCACTTCAGCACCTTGGGGTGGTCGCCGATGGCGACGGCACGCAGGATCTCCTCGGCGCGCCGGCCACCGATCGCACCGAGCGCCTGGAGGGTCTTGAGAGAGAGGGCGTACGGAGGAGTCTCGGTCGGCAGGCGAGCCGTCAGCAGGGCATGCAGGGCGGGTACGGCATTCGGGTCCGCGTCGTCGCTGGCGACCTCGCCGAGGATCTCGACGAGGTCCTCGTAGTTGGCCGGCGCCGTTCCGTCGGCGATCACGGGGATGATGACGGCGGCGAGTCCCTCGGGGTGGGTGTCCACCGCCAGGTTGCTGAATTTCTCGAACAACCGCCAGTCCCCAGTGCGGCCGGTGTGCTCCGCCTGGTGCGACGGCCCAACCGGTCGTAAGTGTTGCTGATCGCGCTGCCGTTCAGGGTCTCGGTGAGGATCCGGCCCGCGGCGTCTCGGAGGTATGTCAGTTCCGCGTCCGGGTTGCTCGCGCGCAGCAGGCGGTTCGCGGCATCGAAGGCGAAGGACGCGGTCGCCGCGTCGGTACGGCTCTCGACCACCCGGCCCAGGGCGTCCCTGGTGTAACGCACGCTCTGGCCCGCGCCGTTGACCCGTTCGACCAACTGCCCCGCCGCGTCGTAGCGGTACTCGACCGCACGTCCGTTGAAGTCGACCTCACGGATCAGTCGGCCGGCCGCGTCGTACGTGTACGACCACGTCGCTCCCGCCGGATTCGAGACGGCGACGAGCCGCGTCGCCCGGTCGTACGTGTAGTGAACCGTGCCGTCGGGATCGGTGCGCGAAGCCGGCAGGCCGAAGCCGGCGGTGACGGTGCTCGTGACCGTACCCGCCGGATCGCGGTATTCCGCGGGATTGCCGTCCGCGTCGTAGGTCCAGGTCTCCCGGGCACCGTCGGACGCCACCGACCACGCCGGCAGGCCCTCCACTGTCCAGCCCAGGCGGGTGAGGCCGCCCATCGGGTCGCGCGTTCCGACGACCCGGCCGAACGCGTCCCGGTCGTAGCGCTCGGTGCTCCCGGTCGGATCGGTGAGCGCGACGGCCAGACCGGCTTCGTTCGGCTCGATGCGCGTAACGCCGCCTATGGGGTATCTCGCCCATGGCGAGATGTGCTGTACGCGGACGTATGCGCGGTCTACGCGGGCATGACGCCGTGGATCCGGGAGAGGGTGAAGACTCGCTCGTCGTCCCTCAGGTGGCACCAGGCGTCGAGAAAGGGCGGGTCGAGAGCGAGGCGGCTGAGGGTGCGTACGGTGCGGCTTCCTGAGGCGGCGACGTATTCGACCGTGATGGCCGTACCGGCGTCGAGGGCATGGGCGAGCTGGCGGACATCGCTGTACGACAGCTGCTTCGCATACCCGGAGACGATTTCTTCGGTGTCCGTGCCGTAGGGCACTCCGCTGCCGAATGGGTCGGGGGCCGGGGCGGTCGGTGGGGCGGTGAGCAGCTGGGCGGCCACGGCGTTCAGGTCGACAGGTGCCGGGGCCTTCGCCGCGCGATTGGCCGCGCTCCGGAGGGCCGCCCTACCACCTGTTCTGCGGGGGGCCGGGATGGGAGTGGCGGCCCGCTGAGGCCGGGCTTTCTCGATGCGTACGGTTCCCTCGGCCGTCTCGGCGACGGGGGCGTAGCCCTCGGCACGGAGGGCGGTGAGGGTCGCTTCGACCGGGCTGCGGCTGAGCAGCACCGTCGGGGCGAGCTGCCGCAGGCCGAGCCTGGAGAGCTTGCGGTGGGCGGCGAGTTCGGCCAGGAGCGCGGGCTCCTCGCCGTGGATGACGCAGACGGCGGGGGCGACGCGCACGCGGCCGTGGCTGCGTGCGGTGTCGGCGATGAGGTAGGACAAGGGCTGTGGCAGGGGCCCGGCGGCGATGGCGGCCAGGTCGGCCGCGATGTCGTCGGGGATACGGCCGGCGTCCAGGGCTCGGCGGACGCTGCCGGCGCTGAACCGCCACACTGATGCCGTGCCGCTGGCCTCCCGCTCGGCGACGGAGTCCAGGAGCGAGGCAAGCCGCGCGGACGGTGTGCCGGTGACGACGGCGGTGAGGTCGGCGCCGATCCGGGCCACTGCGGTGGCCGCGGGCAGCAAACGCCGGCACTCGGCGCTCAGCCCCTCCGTGTCGTCCGTCCGCAGGTGGATGCCGAGGACGGACACGACGCCGCGAGCGAGTACGCCGAGGAGCTCGGCCTCACGGATCACGGCGGCGAACGGCGTTCCGTCCTGGGGCGACGAGTCGGCGAGCGGGCGTTGCCAGGCGATCAGGGGTCCCAAATCCGCCGTGACCCTCGCGCCCTGCCCTGCCGGGAGCTGTGCGGCTGCGGCCAACAGCCCGTGGCGGGCCTGCACGCAGCCGTTGCAGGGCGGTGCTCCGGCGAGAGCGGGAAGCGCCTTGTTGTCCTCGTCGCGCGCCTGGGTGGGGGTGAGCGGCAGGTTCCGCCACGCCTGAAGCAGTACGGCGAACTGCTCCGGGGGTTCCTGTTCCGCCCAGGCGTCGTACGCCTCGGTGGGAGCCACGCGATCGCCGTTCCGGTCCAGGAGCCCGGCAGCGTACGCAGTTTCGAGAGTAAGGCGCACGACGGCGTCGTCGGCCTGGGCGGCCTTGCCGATCCGGGCCAGTTCACGCGCACCGATCCCGCCGGACTTCAGCCGGGCCGGCGCAGTCGCCGAGCAGACCGACAGGACCGAGACAGCACGGGAAGTGAACGCCGCAGCCGCGGCCGACGCCTCGCGGTCCACCTCCTGCGGGGTGACAGGCGTCAGCGGCGCGTAGGGCGGAACGGGTTCGAACGGGGCGTGCCGGCCGGGCCCCCTCAGCGCGAGCGCCACCTCGGCGGGCATACGGGCCGGACCGTAGCGGTGACGGTCCTGGATCAGGAGCCCCCGGTCCGATGCCCATCGCTCGCCCGGTTCAAGCCCTGGATCGGGAGTGCCGAACACGACGAATTGCGAGGGCTGCCCCGGCCCGGCCGCCGCCTGGCGTTCGAGCAGCTTCCGCGCCGCCGCGGGGGCCTTCGCGACCACCGAGACAATCCGTTCCGGGTCGCTGTGGTGCTCCATTAGCGCGGCCAGTCGCTGCGGCCTGGTGCCCGGTGGCTTGACGCCCAGTGCCGCCAGCATGCCGCGCAGCTCCTGGGACGTCGTGCCCGCCAGCAGTTCCTTCAGCGGAGCATCAAGCCCCAGGGGTGCGTCCCATGCCTGCCGCAGCGGTCCGGCCATGCGGAGCTGCCCCGCGCCGTCCGGCCAGACCAGAGCATGATCGGCCAACACCTCCAGCACGTCGTCCAGCTGGCGAGCGGCTTCGTCGTCCGCCGCTCCCAGCAGCTCCGCCAGAGCATCGCGCGATGCGGGCACCCCCAGCGCTGCCAGCGCCTCGGCCACCTGGAAGTGCGGCAGCGCGAGTCGCGGCAGAGCCAGTGCCACCGATCCCGGGCGCTGCAGCCGGTCCGCCAACTCCCCCACCGAGCGCGGCTCCGGAGGGGAAACGGCGTCCTGCCGTGTCCCGAGCACGCGAACCAGATGAGAGCCGTCGAGGCTGCCCAGCCATGTCGCCAGCGTTGATCGGGACTTCATGCGGGGACACCTCGCCAGACCAGGGAAATTCGTGACGGGGCCGAAGCCCCCGGGACCGGTTCAAGGATGGCGTATCACCGGGATCCTCGGTGCCGCATGAGGGCAGGTTCACCGCTGACGGGCGTTGGCGGCTTGTCGGCCACCTCCAAATTGCGCCGCGAGCGAGCCGACCGTTCACCGAAATGTCCCGATTGGGAGCTGGTAAGAGCAACCAGGAGTGCAACCGGTGCACGCCAAGAAGCCGAGCCGGGGTCGCGGCTCGGCTTCTCGTTTTGCCTGTTCAGGCAAGTGCGGAGGATACGAGATTCGAACTCGTGAGGGGTTGCCCCCAACACGCTTTCCAACTGTTCGTCCTGAGGTACGCCTGGGTTCGTCACCGTTCTGAGCTGGGGAGCAGCACTGGCCAGAGCGCCACTTGGACGCACTTGAACGGGGGCGAATGCAACCCGAACTGCAACCCTCCGAGCTGCGAGGCGCTCATCCGGATTCGCCGGGATGTGGAGTGCCGAGTGCCGTTTCGTAAGGAGGGGCCTTGGTGGGGATGGCGCGGACCTGTTCGTTGGAGTGGTGGATCGCGGCGGCGATGCGGTGCAGTCCCCGACCTTCCAACTGTCCGCCCGGGGGTCCGGGCAAGATCAGGGGCATGCTGACCTCTGGCCGAGTGGTTCGGCATGGTCGTTCGGACGGTGTCGAACGGTAGGAAGGCCCACAACTTCGATGGCCGGCGATCAGCAGGTGCGCGGCAGTCTCCGCCTCAATTCACGGGTGAGGGTTGAGGAACCGTCTGGGTGTTGTGGTCCGGCGTTGCCGCCTGGTGGTGTCGAACGCTCTGGCGGCGGGCTCCGAGGTCTTTCAGCCGCATGGCCGGGCGTTCGACCAGGTGCCAGGAGAGCATGGCCACGATCAGGGTGCCGCCCAGGGCGAGTCCCAGGTAGGCGCCGAATCCCCAGCGTGCGCCACCGAGCGCGGCGAGGGCCTGTTCCACGACGAAGCCGTAGATGTAAATGCCGTACGAGTAGTCGTGCTTGCGGCCTATTCGCTGGAACGGCTTCGGCAGCCGGATCGCCAGCCACAACAACAGGTAGGCGAAGGCCGGGACACCGAAAGCGAAAAAACCGCCGTAGCGCAGCGTCAGAAGGAGAACCAGGCCGCAAACTACGCCCAATGGATCGCTGACCGGTACGCGCTCCTTGTACAGCTCGATCAGCGCACCGAGGGCGAAGGCGAAGCCCAGGTAGACAACCCAGTCCACGTCGAGGACGCCCATCAGCGGAACGTCGAAGGGCCCGCCGTGCTGTGCGGCGGCGGCTCCGGACATGTAGCGGTTGTTTATCGCATCGCTCAGGACCAGCCAGCCCATGAGGACGGTCACGGCAAGGACGGCGCGCCGGGCGCGGGTCAAGGATCCGGTCAGGGCGAGCAGCGCCACACCGAGGTAGCAGAGCACCTCGTACTTGAGCGACCACAGCGCCCCGTCGAAGGCATCGTTGAATGCCAATCCCTTGGCCCTGGCCGTCTCCATGACACCGGATACGCCCCACTGATCGACGCCGACTGCCCAGTTCGCCCGCAGATACGCAAAGGGTCCGTGCGCGTGGTCCCAGAAGCCCGCCATGTCATCATGCTGGCGCCAGTACAGGAGCGGCGCCACGACCAACGCCGTGACCGCCAGGCATACCCACAGGCCGGGCAGCAGTCGCAGTCCGCGATGCCACAGGAAGCGCCCGACGGGGAGCCGGTTTCCGCTGCGCGTCACGAGAATGCCGGACAGGAAAAAGAATCCGAACACGGACATCTTTCCGAGGTCGATCTGCCCGCCCGAGAACGTGTGGCCGAACTCACGGCCACCGAATCCGAGGATCCGCGCATGTGACACCACGACGGCGGAAGCCAACAGCAGCCGCAACAGGCCCAGGCTGTTGGCCCGACCGGAGAACAAATCTGAGACCGGGCCATGCGACCAGCGGAAACGGGACAAAAGGGCACTGCGGCCGTGCATGGCGCTCCTCGCGAACGGTTCCCGGAGGGGCGCTCTGCTGTTGTGACAGGAATGATCAGTTTGTGTGGAGAACGTATGGGTGTCAAAGGAAGATCACAGCTTGCGGGCCCTATACCGTCGCGACCTACCGCGTCCCCGGTCCCAGGCCACCGCTCCCAGCCACCCAAGACAGAACGCTCCCAGACATGACTTCGCCCAGCGTCGGCTCGTCGGCATAGTGGCTGACCCTGTAAAGCGTCGTCCGGCCGGAGGCGCACATACGAGGCGGGCATGCTCTCCAGAGAGCATGCCCGCCTCGTATGTGGGGTCGGCGAACAGCGTGGGGGTTAGTTCCAGCTGCCGGTGATGGCGACGGTGGTGGGGGTGCCGGGGATGCCGGTGGGTTCGTCGGCGGGGTCCCACTGACGGTTGGCGTGGCGCAGAGTGTGGCGGATGTGTCCGTCGGTGGTGACGAGGGCGGTTTGGAATTCCCCGTCCACGGCAGCGGCGTCGATGCTGGTGCCGGCGTTGTGGCCCATGACGCCGCTGAGGTCTCCGAACGCGGTCCAGGTGCCGTCGGCGGCACGTACTCCGTGGGCGATGCCACCGGTGGTGCCGGTGATCACGGTCTGCAGGTCGGTGCCGGTGCCGGCGAAGGCCATGCCAGCGACCGGCCCCACGACGGTGGTGACCTTCGGGGTGAGTTCGCCCCATGCGGTCCAGGTGCCGTTGGCGTGCCGGACAGCATGGAAGGCTTTCTTGTCCGCCACGACGCCGACATGCGTCTCAGTGCCGACCTGTGCGGTGGTGACCTGAGTGGCATTGCCCAGCACACCGACCGCCGCGCTGACGTCACCCCACTTGATCCACTTCCCGGCCGGGTCCTGGACGTTGTGGTAGATCCGGCCGTTCGCGAGTGCGATCAAGCCCAGGCCGCTGCCGGTGGAGGTGACCGCGATGCGGGTGAGTCCGGGCAGGGCGCCGGTCTCGGCGGTGAGGTCGCGGAACTTCACCCACGTTCCGTTGGGGCGCCGGGTTCCTTCGTACAGGTGACCGTCCCCGCCGATGGCGAACACGTAGTTCTGCCCCGAGATCGCGGCATCCGCGGCGACCTTGACGTCGCCGATGCTGCCGGCTGCTTGCTGGACGTCACCGAACGCGGACCAGTCGCCGTTGCTGTCGCGGAAGGTGTGGAACAGGCCGCTGCTGGTCGTGGTCAGCATCTGCAGCTTCCAGGGCGTCAGCGTGCTGGCCGTACTGTCCTTGATCCACTGACCGATGTCGTCGACGCGGGTGGCGACGGCTCCGGTACGGGTCTCGTCCGATCCCAGGCAACCACCCTGCCACGAAGTGCTGGCCACCGCGGCCAGTTCGAGACGGCCGCTGACGTCCCGAAAGGCCGGGGCGCCGGTGTCGCCCTTGCAGACCGCGGTGCCGTCGAGGTTCACGGAGGTGGCGTTGACCTGGGTGGCGGTGAACGTGGCAGTGTGCAGGGTGTCGGGAACCCAGGTGTCCTTGGTACGGCCGTAACCGGCCCCCTTGAGCGCCTCACCCACGACCGGTGCCGTCGTAGCTGGATGCAGCGGAAGGACACCGGGGACCGGGGTGTCGAGCTTGGCCAGGACCAGGTCCCGGTCGGTCCGGGGGACGAGCTCCACGATCTGGCGCACCACGCCGGCGCTACCGGTCAGGTCGATGCGGCCGATCGTCGCGCTGGACTTCAACTTCGGCGCCCCGGCGGCCAGCGCAAGCGGCTGGGCCGGGTCGTCGGCGAAGCAGCTTGCCGCGGTGATGACCCACTGGTTATTCAGGAGCGTGCCGGTGCAGCTGCGGCTGGTGTCAGCGGTACCAATGGCGAGCTTGGCGGTGAACGCGGACGACGTGCCGGTGGCCGGGTCGCCGTCAATCGCGTGAGCAGCGGGGGCACCGGTCAAGGTGGCGGCCAGGGCACACGTGGCGAGAAGCCCGGGTATCCACGGGGCGCGTGAGCGTCTGTCAAACACGATGTTATTTCCTTACATCTGCACATCTGCTCGAAGGCAGGAGAGGGACGCGCGTCAGCAAAAGCTGCGGGCGGGTACGAGCCACTGCCTGCGAGGTCGGACGGCGCGCCGCTGTGTCAGCGGGGCGAACACCCAAGGAGGCAACACAGGGCCGATCAGCCAGTAACGTGGAGTGCCACGAGAACGGATTGGGCGCCCCCGACGGTGCCTTCGCCGACGCCCTTGAAGCCGCCCTGGGGTACGTCGACCGTCTGAGTCTCGCCCCCTGCGGTGAGGCCGGCAGTGATCGGGTGGTCCTGGGTCTTGAGGTAGAACACCCGGGGGACTTCCAAGGCGAGATAACCAGTCTTGGCGTTCACCTTGAAGCAGTAGGTTCCGGCCCTGCCTACCGTCTCGTCCTCGACGGTCATGACCTTGATCTGTGCCGCAGCGTCGGCGCAGTCGACCAGCAGGATGTGGCCGTCTCCCTTGATGAGCTTGATGCCCTTGTCCGCCAGAACCTTTGCGGCATTCGGGTACGCGAAGTCCTCAACCGCAGAGGGCGGTGCGGTGTCGTCGGCTGCGACGGCAGGGGAAGCGGTCGAGGCCAAGGAAATGCCCCCCACCAAGGCAGCAACTGCGCTGAGGAGTGCAGCAGTAAGTAGCGATCTACGGGCGCGAGATGACACCGACGGATCCTTCCGGGCATGGGTGAGCGCCGATCCGCGGCCCCCCACAGATGTAATGAGCGAGTAAAGATGCTGTAGGAAAATAGCACGACTTGATCACCGGTCCAGCTTGCCGCGCGGCACAACCAACGCCGCATGCGATGGAAGAATGGGAATCTTTGCAGGTCAGCGACATCCATAGGGAGGGTGGAAGTTGATCGCCGGGACTGCCCGGCACACGTCGAGACGTCTCAGCGGATAGGCGAGAGATCCCGATTCATCCCCTTCGATTGCGCTGAAGTGTGAAGTCTGTGTAAAGCCCGCATGGTTATGCTCAGCGGGCCGATATTCGGCATCCGGCAACGGAAGTTGCCAATCGAAGAGACGGGCGACCCCTTGAGACGAAGAGTCCAGCCACACGACACCAGGAGGAGGATGGCCCTCGCGATACGGTCGATATGCTTGAGCCTGCTGCCCATGGCGCTCCTTCTGGGCCTGCTCGGATCTAGCCCCGCTACCGCCGAAGACACCGCCGGTGCGAGCCAAGGCGTGTACGGGCTCACAAATCGCGGCAAGGTCGTCGAGTTCTGGAGATCTGGAGGTCCTGGGGTCAAGTCTGCTGCGGAAGTCGCTCTGACAGGCAGTGACGACGACGTTCTGCAATTCCTCAGCCAGGCGGCAGCCCTCACCGTCCAAGATGAGCGGGTTGCTGCTGCCCAGATCGCCAGCATAGGCGGCAGCAGCGTGCAGGCAGCCGCTGACAAGGCTCTGTCGGGGCTTCCCGTTGATTTGGAAGCATTCCTGCGTGATGGCTGGCAAGCTCCGCTGGGGCAGGACAAGCGGGTCCGGGTCGCGCGGATCATCAGCGCTGGTGGGCCAAACGTTCAGGCGGCGGGCAATGCTGCGCTCAACGGTACGGCCGATGACATCAACAAGTTCCTGAACGCTGGCCAGTACGCCCAGCGCGCGCAGGACAACCGGGTGCAGGTCGCGCAGATCATCAGCACCGGTGGAACCAATGTCCAGATAGCTGGCGACCTCGCGCTCAACGGCTCAGCCGACGACATCAGCGAGTTCCTCCAGGTCGGCCAATACGTGGCACGTGCTCGTGACCAGGAACACGCCACGGTGGCGCAACTCGCCGCCCAGGCCGCTGAGGCAGGCCGTCAGGCGGGCATCGAGACTCAGGCAGCCAAGGACGCTTCGGCGCGCGCGGTAACCGCCTCGAAGCTGGCCAAGGACGCCGCCAAGCAGGCCGCCGCGGAAGCAGCCGCAGCCAAGGGAGACACCGAGAAGGCCGCGTCGGCCGCCCAGCGCGCCGCCACGGCCGCGCGCCAGGCCGCAACCGCTGCCCAGCAGGCGGTCGATGCCGCCAGCGCGGCCAACAGGTCGGCCCGTGTCGCAGCAACCGCAGCCTCTCAGGCCGCTTCGGCCGCAGCGGGTGCCGCGCAGGCCGCCTCGCGGGCCCGCAGCGCCGCCGCCGCAGCAGCCACCGACGCCTCCCAGGGTCATGCCGCAAGTACGGCGGCCGATGCTGCCCGCGCTGCCGCCACCGGCGCGGACACGGCTGCGGAGGCTGCCAAACAGGCCGGGATCGCAGCAACAGACGCAGCCGTTGCCGCAACCTCAGCCGCCAGTGCTGGTGCCAACGCCACGGCCGCCGCGGATGCGGCTGACGAGGCCAGCGGATATGCCAATCAGACCGACCGACGCACCACTGAGGCCAAAGCCGCAGCCGCATCCGCGCGCCGCCATGCGAAGGAAGCCACTCGGGCGGCCAATGCTGCCGGGGCTCTGGCCCGCCAGGCCGCGACTGCCGCAAACCAGGCACATGATGCTGCCCAATCGGCGGCCACTCACGCCAGGGGGGCAGCAGCCGCCGCCGATCTTGCCGCTATTCACGCCGGCGAAGCCGCCACCGCTGCAGCTGAATCCACCCGCCACGCCACGGCTGCCAAGGAAGCTGCCAACACGGCCAGTGCGGCGGTCGTCCAGGCCAAGGCGACACACGACCTCGCACGCCAGGTCGACACCGAGGAACTCACCACCCGCACCAACGAGGGCATCGCGACGGCCCAAGACCTGAAGGCTGCGGACGACGCCAGCAAAGCCGCCGATGCCAGTGCGGCACAGCAGGACAAGGACCTCGATACCGCGGCGCAGAATCTGGCCACCGAGGCATCCCAGCCCGGCGCCGACGTCGCGAGCGTTGCCACGAAGGGACGCAAGATCGCGCTTGAGGCTGTGAAGACCCGTGGCCCGTGGAGTCGTGCCACGGCCGAGGCCGCCCTCGCTGGGTCGGATTCCGACGTTGTGGCGTATATCCGCACCGGGTGGAAGCAGGCCGGGCAGCAGGACGATCGCACTCGGGTCGTGCATCTGTCGGTGGAGAGCAGCCTCAGCTCGGTCCGCACTGCCGCCGATACGGCTCTCAAGGGAGACGACGCCCAGGTCTCCGCGTTTTTGACCGCAGGTCAGTACACAGCTGGCGAACAGGGCTTCCGCGTGTACATCGCCCAGGTCGTCGCCGTCGGCGGGCCCGTCGTCCAGGAAACGGGCAATGCCGCGCTGACCTCGGGGTCCCTCGACAAGTACCGTGCGTTCATCACCGCTGGCCAGTATGAGGCCCGCAAACAGGACGAGCGGGTGCGCGCCGCCCAGCTCGTCGACAGCGGCGGTCCCGAAGTCCAGGCCGCGGCCCGTATCGCTCTGGAGGATCCGCCGCAGCTGCTGCACGATTTCATCCAGGCCGGCCAGTACAAGGCACTGCGAGAGGATCTGCTGGCTGCCACTCACGTTGCGCAGATCGATAGGTTGATCGCCGATGCAGCCAGCATCGCGGCCACCGCACAGCAGAATGCCGCTGAAGCTGGCGTGGTCGCCGCCACCGCCCGCAAGGCCGCTGCGGAAGCCGCCGAATACGCCAAGCAGGCCCAGTCCTCGGCCGTCGACGCCAAGACCTCCGCCGACCAGGCAGCCTCGTATGCGAAAAGCGCTGCAACTTCCGCCGCCAATGCCGCTGCCTCGGCCAAGACCGCCCGCAAGGCGGCAGCTGAGGCAAAGCAATCCGCTTCGGATGCGGCGGTCTCAGCCGCCGACGCATCGGCCTCATCGGAACTGGCGCATGTCTCGGCATCCGCTGCTTGGACCGTCTCGCAACAAGCCCACGCTCTCGCCGTCGCCGCTGGCGAGGACGCCACCATTGCGAAAGCTGCGGCGTGGGAGGCACTCACCGCAGCCGTCACCAAGGCAAAAGCTGAAGAGGAAGCGCAACGGCAGGCCGAGATCACAGCCAAGCAGAAAGCTGAGTCGGACCCTGGCGAGCAGGCGCGGGAGCAGTATCGGTGCGGAGTCCTGGGCTGCGATGCCATGGAGAACCCCGGACGGTGGTGCCAGCACAACGAGGTCGCTTGTGAAGTTCTCTCCATGGGACCCACAATCTACGATGCGGCCGGCAAACTGGTCGAAATAGAAAAGAATATACTCGGCCTCGGTGAGCTAGAAAACTGCGCTAGATATCGTGATCTTGATGCGTGCGCACAACTTACTACGGACGTAATATTCGCATCAAAGCTGAAGCTCCTGGCGCGGACATACGAAGAACTGCAGGCACTGAAGCAAAGTTGCACAAAATGCTTCTTGGCCGGCACTAAAGTACTAATGGGCAACTCCTCAACTCGGAACATCGAGGACATAAGGCAAGGTGATAAAGTCCTTGCAACCAATCCGGTCACAGGAGAGACGCAACCGCACACGGTTGACCGTCTGATTGTCACCGAAGGGGACAAGCACTTCAACGAACTGACCATCGTGACCCGCAGCGGTCCTCAGAAGGTCACAGCTACCTACGAGCATCCGTTCTGGAGCCCCGCCGCACACCGCTGGATCGAGGCGCGTGATCTCAAATCCGGTGACACTCTCCTGAGTACTGGGAAGACCACCGTTCACGTCCAGGTCAACCGCGCCTACGATCAACACGCACGCACCTATAACCTCACGGTCGAAAACCTCCATACGTACTACGTACTCGCAGGTGCCACGCCGATTCTTGTCCACAACAGCAAGTGCACTGGTAGCGCAGCGGGTATTTCCAACAATGCGTATAACGCGATCGACGATAAATACGGACCTCAAATCGCCGATGGCGTCGACTATAACGAACAGGTAATGCACGGATCGGATCTGGGGCGCGCGGCGAGTCATGACATTCCGGGGATTGGTCACGATCCCGCAGCATTGGCCGACTACTTCGCGGGATTCCGTAATGCGAAGTACACTCACATCGACAATCGGATCGAACCGGGTTCGTCGCAAGCGTTCGCACTCTACGATGCCGACAAGGGTGTGGCAATAATCAAGACGACTCGTATGATTCACGGGTATAAGATGAGTCCATCCGATTTCGCAGCCCGATACGATCTGATTCCGTGAGGTCTAATGAGGACTAAAGTGCAGGTTGAAGAAATTCCCGGTGGGTATCGCATCAGGTTGACGGAATCGCAGCACTGGCTGTTGGCCAGCTCCCTTTCCGCCTTCCTGGAAAGCGTTCAAAGTTCGGCCGAGGTCGACCTCATGCTGGGTTCGACTGGAGGAAGGCTGGAAGGGATTCTCGCTGGCGCGGAACGTGCCGAAGTCGGGAGTCGCGTCATGTTGGATGTATCCCTCGAGGAAGCGCATGCAATCCATGCGCTTCTAACTTGCACACCGTCCCTCTTCGCAACCGAGGAGACATTCCATGTGCGAGTCGGAGCGTATCGCGAGAATCTTCTCGCGGTTGCTGCAGGTTTCACCTCAGCCATCCGTCAGCTGAATCAGTAGTTTCGACCGGAAGTCCAAGAAGCCCCGATGTTCCATCGGGGCTTCTTGGACTTCCGACAATGTAAGCGGGTGTTGCGTCAACGTCGTCAAGCAGACGGCGATCCGCACCCGGAAATATCCTGATGATCGTCTCCGGAAGCCTCGGTCTTGCCGACGCCACCCGGCTCGCCCCTGAGCTTTGCGGGTGGGAGCGGGGACGCGGACCGGTTGCGAATCATGGCGACGAGCCGTGGGGATTCGGGGGAAGGCTGTTGTTCGCTGTACGGCTGGTATCCCCATGTCTCGTACAGCGCCTGGACCTTCCCCTCGCCTGCCTTCGGGTTGACCAGGAGCGTTACCCGTTCCTCTGCGCGTGCGGCGAGGAGATCGTCGTGGATGCGCCGGGCCGCTCCCGTCCCGCGCCACGGCACTCTGAGCATGATTTCTTTCAGCGCCACCGTCGGGGTAGTGGTGTAGCCGTCGGGCAGGACGGTGGTCATACGTGTCCACCAGCGGTCGCCGGGCTGGAGGGTGTTGACGTAGGCGTATCCGACCGGTTGTTCGCCGTCGTAGCCGATGACGGCTTCCCATCCGGGCTCTGCGGCGTGGCGGCCGAGGCGTTCGCTGTACCGCTCGACGGAGTAGTGCGGCAGGTGGATGAGGTCGGCTCGTACTTCGGCGTAGATGCCGATGAGGGTGTCCCAGACGGGCGCCACGGTGGTGGTGTGGCGAAGCCGGAGGCCGGTGGCGGTGTTCATGCGGGGTTCCTCCGGGTGTCGTGGGCGTACTCGTCCCAGTCGTGGGCGGCCGGGCTGTTCGGGGCAGTGGCGTGGAGTTTGGTGGTGAAGGAGTGGAGCATGCCGGCGACGCGGACGTGGCGGGTGGCGGCGTCGGCAGGAACAGACATGGCGGTGGCGACCGCGGGTTCGAGGTCTCCTTGTCCTAGCTGGGCTTGCGCGAGTCGGGTGGTGGTGATGGCGCGGCTGCGGTGCATGTGGGGGCGGAGGATGGCCAGGCTGCGGTGGGCGTGGGCTTCGGCCTGTTCGTAGTTGCCGAGGCTGAGGTATGCGGACAGCGCGAGGCTGTCGATCTCCGCTTGGTCATAGAACGCTTTGAGCCAGAGCGGGCGGTCGGCGTGCGGGTCGGCGTGGTCGAAGGCTTCCTGGGCGTGGCCGAAGGCGCGCTGGGTCGCGCCGGTGTTGCCGGTGACGGCGTGGATCGCGGCGTGGCGGGCGTGTCCGAGGGAGGCGAACATCGGGTCGCGCCGACCGATGCTCAGGTTGCGCGCGACATCGTTGGTCGCCAGCGCGTCGGCGGGCCGGCCTATGTGCCGGTAGAGGGTGCCGGCGTGGGACCAGATGCGGAATTGGATGGTCGGGTCGCCGGACATCGCGGCGAGGCTGGAGGCGCGGTCGAAGTGCCGTAGGGCGGTGTCGAAACGCCGTCCGTCGATGGCGGCCCACATGGCGCTGGAGGTGAAGGCCGCCGCGCAGGCGTAGAGGCCGCCCCGGATGCGCTGGCTGGCCGTGCCGAACTGCTGGAGAGTGAGGGCTTCATCGGCCAGGGCCAGTGCGTGGGTTTCAATGGTGACGCGTCCGCCGTGCCGGTGATCGCTGGCGATGAGCGCCGCGAACTTGGTCTCCAGTCGTTCGATGTCGCTGGATCCGACCCGTGGGGCGGCAAGCGCAGGGGCGGACAGGGCAGCGGTGGCGGTGATGAAGGAGCGGCGGTGCACGGGTTCCTCCGGCGGTACGGGTACGGATGCCCCTCGCGGGATGAAGCCCAGTTCCAGGATGGGGCACCCGAATACTGCCTCCAGCGCGAGCCTTTGTCGTTCTTGCGGCCAACGGGTTTGTCCGGTGAGCCAGCGTCGGACCACGCGCTCGGAGACTTCACCGGGCCTTCCGGTGAGCTGGCGGATCGCGTCATTGACCAGTTCGGCCAACTCGCGCTGGCGTAACTTTCGCTCCCGCATGCGGGATTGAAGGGCCGCATTCCTCATGTCCTCACGGTAGAGCTGCCGTGTCCTGCATCACAGAGGGCGGGTAAAGAGGCGGTCAAGTAGTCCGGTGAGGTGCGGCCCGCGCGCGCTGGCTTTGCCCTGTACGCGTCCGATCACTCTGCGTTTGCATCGTGGGAGCCGCGCAGTCCGGGCCTGCCTTACTCCATGGCGGCGCGGCTTCCCGTTCCGCCGTCCTGCCTTGCCACCCCCGACGGGGCGGGGCGGCACCCGCTACTACGGAGGTAGACCGATGATCGGCGCCGAACGGCGGAAGCTGCCCGACCACAACGATCCCGATCTCCCACGCCGGACCCCCGGCGACCTCATCCGAAGCCGATATCTCGCCGAGGCCGGGTGGAGGGCTTTCGGCGCACCCAGCCCCGCGCTGACGGCTCGCTCCGAGCGTGGCCTGACTCGGTTCCTGCGCAGGGAACAGCAGCGCCGGCCCGACAAGGTCGGGGGTGAGGCGTAATGACGGATGCACCTGCCTGGATCCACAAGGGCGCTTTCGTCAGAGACCGGACCGTCGGCGTGGAGGGGGAGATCACGCAGATCGGCTCCGGGTACAACTGCGTCGACCCGCAGGCGTCCTATGTGTGGCTGCGGCCCGTCGGCGGCGGCCTGGAGCATCTGGCGCAGATCGATGACCTCGAACAGGCCCGGCCGTGAGCCGCGATGGAGCGGTGGCCGGACTCCTGATCATCCTGGGCAACGTGCTCGGCCTGGTCGCTCTCGGCGTCAGTGTCCACGGCCAGCCGGAGGCTGCTCCTCCGCCGGTCGTTCCCCGCTGCGTACCGGATCTCGACCCGCCGGCCGCATAGCCACCCGCTCCACGGAACGGGATCTGCTGGTCCGCACTGCGCGCATGCAACGAATGGAGATGCCGTCATGGCGGTCACGATGCCGTCCACGCACTGGCCGGACACTGTCCAGCGCCTCGCCGAGGTCCCGAGCGCGGTCATCATGCAGCCCACGACCCTGTGCCAACCGCTGGACTGCCATCACTGCTGCCTGCCGTTCCGCAAGGTGAACCACTTGATGTCCGTGGACGTCGCGGCAGCCGTCGCTGGGCCGGTCAACGCCTGTGCCCAGGACGACCCGCTCTCTGCGGCTGGGCCGAAGGGAGCCGCCAGACCTCCGCACGCGGTGCACGACGCCCGCGTGCGGGGATGGCCGGGAACCGCCGCCGGGGCGTGGTTGCGTCACTACGCTCCGTGCGGCGGCACCTGGCCATCAAGCACCGAAATGCGCGACACACCTACGAGCAGGAGGACTGCCATGAACACCAGCACCACCACTCGCCCCGCGGCCGACGCGGTCGACCTCGACCTGGACGTCAGGATCGTCACAGCCGGGCCTGTGGCGGCGGCGCTGCTGAGCAGCACCGACGACGGCTGTGACACCAAGACGGACGGCGACTGCTGACTTGGTCACTGCGGGGGCCTGCGGCGGGAGTTCCCGCCGCAGGCCCCCGTCACCGAATGAAGGACCAGTTGCCCGGGAGGCGCGAGGTGAAGGCAGCGCAGCGGATGCCGTATTACCGGCAGACCGGGACGGCGATGCTGCGGGCGAGCGTGCACACCGATCAGGCGGGGACCGCGCCCTGGCCTGGGCTGTCCCCGGACGTTGACGACGCGCAGTGGGTCGGATGGCTCACTGCGGCATGGGCGAACCGGCCAGTTGCCGAGGCTGTCGCGATCGCCAGCCCGGTACTGGCCGAGCAGATCGACGCTGCGCTCGCCGGACAGCCGACGGATGCCGGGCAGGTGCGCCGCATGGCTCTGGCTCTGGCGCGCTACCTTGTGCGGATGCGCGGCCGGGCTACCCCCTTCGGGGCTTTCGCCGGTGTGAGCACGGCGCGCTTCGGCCCGCGCGCCTCGGTGCGGTGGACGGAAGCCCACCAGACCCGCGCTCAGGTGGACGCGGTGTGGCTCGCTCACGTGATCGCCCGTCTCGAAGCCTGTACGGAACTGCGGCGCCGACTGCCGGTGCAGATGAACGACTTGGCCGTCGTCCGCGGTGAGCGACTCGTCGTGTCCTGGTCCCCCCACGCCACCTCCGCCCGCCCGCCGGGCGAGGTGTCGGTGCGGCACATCCCGGTGGTGCGGATGATCCGGAAGCTGGCCACGTCCCCTATTCGGGCAGGCGCCCTGGTCGTCAAGGTCGCTGCCGAATACCCCGGCGCCTCCGTGCAGGCCCTGGAGGCGCTGGTGGGCGAGCTGATCACGCAGGGCGTGCTGATCAGCAGCCTGCGTCCC
Organism: Streptomyces sp. H39-C1; assembly: GCF_027158125.1. Taxonomy (NCBI): domain Bacteria; kingdom Bacillati; phylum Actinomycetota; class Actinomycetes; order Kitasatosporales; family Streptomycetaceae; genus Streptomyces; species Streptomyces sp. H39-C1. The sequence continues at coordinate 6,266 of NZ_JAPVLS010000045.1, read as the reverse complement.
CCCTCGACGGCCACCGACGCCCTCGCGTACCTCTTGGACCGGCTGGACGAGGCGGACGCGGCCAACCTTCCCCAGACGCAAGCGCTGGCCGGTGAACTACACGCGATTCACACCCTGTTACGGGCAGCCGACCGTTCCGAGCCATGGCCACAGTGGCGTGGCAGGCGCGAGACTTCGGCGCGGATGCGTGCGATCTCCGACGCCGTCGACCAGCCCCTCACCGCTGATCTGCGGCTCGGGACCACGGTGGTGCTACCCCAGGCGGTAGCGCGAGAAGCAGCCGAAGCGGCCAGTGCACTCATCCGGCTGAGCCCGGCCCCCGCAGGCAACGCGTCATGGCGCGAATACCACGGCCGGTTCCTCGGCCGGTACGGGCCAGGCACGCTGGTGGCGGTCGAACAGCTCGTCGATCCCACGACCGGGCTCGGCGTTCCCCGCCACTTCGCACACCCCGGTGGCCGGGAACTGTCACTACGCGATGAGGCCCTGCTCACTGTGGCCCAGCAGGCCGCGCTGGACGGCGCCGGTGAGGTCGTCCTCAACGAGGAGCGCCTTCAGGCGCTGGCCGCCGGGGAAAGTCAGCGGCCGGTATCACCCGTTGACCTGTGGGTTGATGTCCGCGCCACCACGACGTCCGCCTTGGACAGCGGCGACTTTGCCCTGGGCCTGCGGGGGTTCGGCCGGCTGGGTGCGAATACCGGCAGGTTCCTGGCCCTGTTGGATGAGCCCGAGGGGCAGCAGGTGTCCGACCTGTATGCCCAGCTGCCGCCCGGGGTTGCAGGCGCGCTCGCCGCGCAGTTGTCCTTTCCACCCCAGGAGGTACGGCAGGAGAACATCCTGCGCGTCCCGAGTGTGCTGGCAGACATGGTCACCCTGGCCGAGCACCGTGAGCCGGGCGCCGGTCGCATCCCGGTGCGGGACCTCGCGGTCGCTGCTGACCAGCACAGGCTGTACGTGGTGTCGCTGTCCCGGCGGCGGGTGGTGGAGCCGATGCTCCCCCATACCGGGGCTCAGCACACGATGCCGCCCCTGGCGCGTCTGCTGTTCGAGATCCCGCGCTCCGCTCACCCCCAGGTGATGTCCTTCGACTGGGGCGCCGCCTCCGGCCTGCCCTTCCTGCCGCGTCTGCGCTACGGCCGCAGCATTTTGGCACCTGCCCAGTGGCGCCTGCGCCCGGCCGACCTGTCCGGCCCCACGGCGCCACGGCGCGAATGGGCTACGGCCCTCGACACGATCCGCGAACAGCGGCGCCTTCCCACGAACATCGCCGTCGGTTCCGGCGACCGGCAGTTGCGGCTGAACCTGGACGAGGCCATGGACCGCGACCTGCTCCGCGCACACCTGGACGCGGCCACCGGCCCGGTCACGCTGACCGAGGCGCCCGCTGCAGCCGACCACGGATGGTTCGGCGGCCGGGCGCACGAGATCGTCATTCCGCTCGTCGCGACCGCGCCGCCCGCCCCAGCGCCCGCGTTCCTGACCGGACCGGCACCGCTGCCGCTGGCAGCGCGCCACCCGGGAAAGGGCGTGGTGTACGTCAAGCTGTACGGGCGCCCGGAGGTCTTCGACACCCTGCTGACCGACCATGTGCCGGCCCTCTTGGCCCGGTGGGTCACGCCGCCCCAGTGGTGGTTCGTCCGCTACCGCCATCCCGCCCCGCACCTGCGCGTCCGGCTGCACGATGCGGACTGTGCCCTCGCGGCCGGCCGGGTGGTGGCCTGGGCGAACGGACTGCGGCAGCGCGGCCTCGTCGGAGAGATTGCCTTCGACGCCTACCAACCGGAGATCGGGCGGTACGGGACTGGGGCAGCCATGGCGGCGGCCGAAGCGCTGTTCGCCGCCGACTCCGCAGCCGTCTGCACCCAGCTCGCTGCGCTGTCCCTCTCCGGCGACCTGCATCCGCAGGCCCTGACCGCAGCAAGCCTGGCCGACCTGACGGTCGCGATGACGGGCAGCCGATCGGCGGGGTTGCGCTGGCTCATCGACCACCCCCAGCTCGCAGGCGGCGAGCCTGTGCGGGATCGCGACATGCGCCAGCAGACGTTGCTGATCGCCGGCGGCCAGGTCCTTGATGAGCTGCCCGGCGGCCCGCAGATCGTCGCCGCCTGGGCTGCGCGGGCCCAGGCCGCAGCCCGGTATGCCGCCTGTCTCACTCCCGCGACCACCCGGGTGACGCCCGGCTCGGTCCTCACCTCGCTGCTGCACCTACACCACATCCGCGCCCACGGCCTCGACGCCGAGGCGATGACGCACAAACTCGCGCGGGCCATCGCCCTGGCCTGGGCCTCAGGCCAGAGGATGGAGCGGGAGGAGATCAACCGATGACTGTGCTGGAGACCAGGCAGCAGGCCGCTGCCGAGGCCATGGCCGACCACCTCGCCGCTGACCTGACCGTGCCGCCGCCGTCGGAGCACGGCGATGACTACAGCCCGGGCAGTCCCCGCTGGCGCGACCAGTCACTGTCCAAGGGCGCCGCGGGCGTCGCCGTCCTGCACGGACTGCGCGCCCGGTACGGTCTGGCCGACGACAAGCCGGTGCGCGCGTGGCTGGCCCGCGCCACTCGCGACGATCTGACCGCCGGGCCAGGCGCCGGATTGTGGTTCGGTGCCCCCGCGCTCGCCTTCGCCCTCCAGGTCGCGGCCCCCGGCGGCTACCCGGGCGCCACAAGCCGCCTCAATGACGGCGTCACCCAGCTGGTGCGAACCCGCATCGCAGCCGCCCACGCCCGCATCGACGCTGCGCAGCGCCCCTCACAGTACGAGTTCGACCTCACGCGCGGACTCGTCGGACTGGGTGCCCATCTCCTCCACCGGGACCCCGGCGGAGACCTGGTGCGCCAAGTCCTGGCCTATCTGGTGCGGCTGACCGAGCCCGTGGCGGCGGCCGACGAGGCGGGAGCAGGTGCGCCGGGCTGGTGGACCTCCGACAGCTCCGCCCGCGACCGCGATCCCGCCTTCGCTGCCGGTGAGGCCAACTTCGGTATGGCGCACGGTTGTTCCGGCCTCCTCGCGCTCCTGTCCCTGGCGATGCGGCAGGCGGTGACCGTCGACGGGCAGGCCGCCGCCATCGAACGGATCTGCCGGTGGCTGGAGGACTGGAGGCAACAGGCACCGGCGGGACCGTGGTGGCCCGAGCGGATCAGCCTGCCCGAACTCCACGCCGGCCAGCCTCATCAAGGCGGACCGCTGCGGCCCTCGTGGTGCTACGGCACGCCCGGCCTGGCCCGCGCCCAGCAACTGGCCGCCCTCGCCCTCGGCGACCGAGCACGCCAGCAGGCGGCCGAAGATGCTCTGGCGCGCTGCCTGGCAGACCCCGTCCAGCTTGCCCGCATCAGCGACCCCGCCCTGTGCCACGGCTGGGCCGGCCTGCTCATGACGGTCCGGCACGCCGCCGCCGACGCGGCCACCCCCGACATCGCCGCCCACCTTCCGCGGCTGGTCGACACGCTCCTCACCCAGGCCCGCCACGTCCCGCCTGGAGCCCTGCCGGGCCTGATCGAAGGAAGCGCTGGCGTCGCCCTGACGCTGCACACCCTCGCAACCGGCACGCACGGCGGCTGGCCAGCCTGCCTTCTCCTCGGCTGAACACCGCCTCACACCGATTGGACTGCGACGATGCGCGAACCCGACAGCCGTTGGCGGCAGGTCAACCTGTGGTGCGAGACCTGGCAGGCCGCCGAACAGATGGCCGCCCGCCACCTGGGACCACTGCTGATCGACGCCGAACACAGCGGCGAGATCACCGCCTGGTGGTTCATCCGAAAAGGCGAATCATGGCGACTGCGCGTCCTGCCTGCCGGTGACCGCGACGCGGACCTCTTCCTCGCAGAGCTGACCCAGACACTCACCGGCCGCGCCGTGATCCACCACGCCGAAAGCGTCATCTACGAGCCGGAGACTCGGCGCTTCGGCGGACCGGAAGCCATGCACGTGGCCCATAACCTCTTCCACACCGACAGCCGCCACGTCCTGCACCATCTCGCCGGTACGCAGGGGGAAGGAGACCTTCGCCGCGAGCTGGGTGTCCGGCTGGCCACCCGCATGATGCTCGCTGCCGGCCAGGACTTCTACGAGCAGGGCGACATCTGGGCCCAGGTCGCCGAGCACCGCGGGAGCCAAGGACACATCGAGCCCTCCCCGGGCACGCTCGCTGCGGTGCAGACGCTCATCACCGCCAAAAGCGATAGTGAAGACAGCCCCCTCGTCCTGGCGCCCGACTGGCCCGCCGCTTTCGAGAACGCGGGAGCCGCTATCGCCGATCTGGCCCGCTGCGGACGCCTTGCCCGTGGCCTGCGGGCCGTGCTCACCGATCATCTGCTGTTCGCCTTCAACCGGCACGGCATCTCCGCAGCCCACCAAAGCGCCCTGGCCACTGCCGCGAGCCGCGTGATCTTCCACCGGGAACCGATACCCAGCTCACTACCGCAAAGCGGCCATAACGATCCCGTTCATCCCACTACAGTCAGGCCCGTGACCATGCACTCCACCGACGCCCCGGCCCTCGACCCCCACGAGCTGGTCGAAGCCCTCATCGCCAGGATCGACCGCCTCGGGAACTTCCGCACTCCCCAGGTCAAGGACGCCTTTCGCGCCGTGCCCCGGCACGTCTTCCTGCCCGGCGTGGACCTGGCGACCGCCTACGCCCCCAAGCCCGTGGTGACCAAACGAGCGGAAGACGGCAGCGCGATTTCTTCCGCCTCCAGTCCGAGCATGGTGGCCACCATGCTCGAACAGCTCGACGTCCGGCGGGGCCAGCGCGTCCTGGAGATCGGCGCGGCCACCGGCATCAATGCCGCGCTTCTAGCGGAGCTGGTTGGCCCGACCGGCTCGGTGGTGACCATCGAACTCGACGACGACCTGGCCGCCGGCGCCCGCACTGGTCTGGCCGCGGCCGGATACGACCAGGTCGAAGTGATCTGCGGCGACGGCGCCCTCGGTGACCCCAGCGGTAAGACGTTCGACAGGATCATCGTCACCGCCGGCGCGTGGGACATCTCCGCCGCCTGGTGGCAGCAGCTCGCTGTCGGCGGACGCCTGGTCGTGCCGCTTCGCCTGCACGGCAGCGGCCTGACCCGCTCGCTCGCCTTCGACCGCACCACAGACGCCCGGATGCTCAGCACCAACGCCGAAGTCTGCGGATTCGTGCCAATGCGCGGCGCCTCCGAGATGGGCGAGCGCCACGTCCAGCTCGCCGACGAGGTCGTCCTCAAGATCGGCGCCGACGACCTGCCCGACGAAGTTGCCCTCGCGAAAGCCCTGACCCACCCCGCCCACCAGCAGTGGACCGGGATCGAAGTCCGCCACGACGAACCCGCCGCCCATCTCGACCTGTGGCTCGCCACCTTCCCCACCGGCCTGCGCTTCAGCCGCCTGTCCGTCAGCGCCTCCGCCCGCACCCTCGGCCTGGCCGACCCTGCCATGCGATGGGCCGGCGCGGGCCTCTACGACGAGGGCACGATCGTTTACATCGCCGCCCGCCCCGTCAGCGACGCAGCCAACGAGCTGGGCCTCATCGCGCACGGCCCGGACAGCAGCAAACTTGTCGGCCAGGTCAACGACCTCCTGCACCGCTGGAGCCAGGACAGGCCAGCACAACCCATCGTCACCGCATACCCCGCCACCACGCCCGAGGACCAAATCGCCCCGGGCGCTCGAATTGCCCGTCCTGATACCCGCCTGACCATCAACTGGTAATCAGTGGAGATTGCGCAGACCTGAGGGGTGCGGCCGGTGGCGGGCCGCCTCGCCACGGCACGCCTGGCCGCCCAGGACTTGGACGGCGCCCCGGACGCCGCCTTGGCCTGGAGCTGCTGGAGAACCGCGTTCGCTTCGACCGGGCATACGTCCGGCTGACGAAGTTCAGCAACTACCTGCAGCCGTACGCCGGGGTGCCGTCGGTCCTTGAGTTCCGCGACCGGCTTCAGGCTCTTCCGACCGTCGTCTGACAGCGTTCGCGGGACACCTCCGGTGCCGACGCCGCCCCCAGCGTCACGGCGAGCCTCCACGAGCCCCGTCCAACCGGAGGCCGTCGGGGGCAGATCCAGCGTGAGGCACCCGGTGCTCCGTACAGCAGAACCGGCGACCGGGCAGGGGCCCGGCCGCCGGTTCTGTTTTGGCGCTTTCCCGGTGTGGTCAGCGCCCAGGGCTTGATCAAGTTCCTTAGGTGACCGGTTCGTTGGTGATGCCCAGGATGGGGAGTGCTCGTTGGGGTTCGTCGCGGATCGCCCGGGTGGTCTTGGCGATGTTGTCGGCTCCGAGGGTTTTCAG
>NZ_JAPVLS010000044.1:0-80112 GCF_027158125.1 Streptomyces sp. H39-C1 | reverse complement strand
CAGCCGGTCGATCATCAACGCCTCATCCGGACCCGAAGCAGGCCGAGCCCGCAGCAATGTCGGCACCATCCACCCCCAGCGCACTCCTCAACACACCGTGTATACCCATAAGTTGAGGAATTCAGCACTACGCCGCATGTATGAAGCGGCCTCAGCCTTCGGCGGCCTCGTCAGCCGCTTCCTGCCAGATGAGCGGGTAGCGGTCGGAGAGCTCCTTCTCGATCCAGGCGAGCCGAGAGGACAGGGGCGCCAGACGGTGCGGTGGTGCCGGGGCCGCCAACAGCGCCAGCAGCAACGCGCGGGCACGCAGCAGGACCATGGGTGACGTGGTTCCCGCGGCGAGCAGGTCGTCCAAGCCGACCCTGACGAAGTCCTTCCAAACCGGCAGTTTCAGAATCACGAGGACATTGTCGTCGCTGTCCGTGAACGCGCCCGGGGCGGTTCTGACGAGGCGGCCGAGCAGGCCTTCCATGGCGTCCAGTACCTGCACCGCGGTCGCGGGATCGTTGACAGCCGGCGAAAGTGCTCGCAGACCGATGTCGGACAGCAGACGGAATGCGAAGGTCGGGTCCTGGCGGAAGGTCCGCTCCCGCCCTGCGATGACCGCTTGCACCACCTCGCCGTCGACCAGGTCTCCCCCGCGGATTTCCGCCAGGGTGGTGCCGTGCTGAATGGTCGCGCCGACCGCCACCCGCATCACCACTACGGATCCGGCTCTGGTCGCGGCCGTCATCAGGTTAAGGATGTCGAGTTGCTCCACGATGGTGGTGGTGCCGGGCCATTTCACCGTGGAAAGCAATGGCGGCAAGCGCGGCTGATCGCTCTCGCCCTTGGAACGCCCGATGCCGCCATCGGGGTAGAAGGCGTCCACGATCTCGTGCGCACGCTGCGTCGTAATCGCCAGGACGTGGGCGAGCTGGATCGACTCGAAGGCGCGCACTTGAAGGTTCCGTACGAGGCCGAGGGCGACAAGGGTCAGCACCAGTGCCAGGACCGGAACCAGAACGGAGGTGTCGGGCTTCGCGCCGATGGCCAGGGTCGCACTGGTGCTGTAGACGAGCAGTCCCATGACGAAGCCGAAGGTCCGCCACACCGTCGGATCGGTACGGAAGAGCGCCAGGCGCGGAGTGAAGCTCCCTGCGGCCCACTGCACCACCAAGAAGAGCAGCGAGAAGATCAGACTGGCCACGCCCACGACGGCAAGAGCCACGGTGACCAGGACCTCGACCGTGCGGGTGGCGTCGACCCGCAGTCCGCCGTCCACTCTCGGGACGAGCAGACCGAGGAGCAGCCCCGCGCCCGAGCAGATCAACTGGGTGAGCCCAGCGCGCAACCGGCGCCGAGGACGCACGACGCGCACGGCCATGTTGTGCTCTCCGACCGGCAGTCTTTCCATCGTGTTCACGACCCCCAGATGAGGTACTGCCGCAGAATCCGTGCCAGGGCTCCTGCTGGGACGATCACGTCGGCCTCCGCGGCGTCGTGGGGCACCCCTCCAGCCACAGTCGTACAGCGCCCGGAGACAGGCAACTCGCCGACATCGAGATGCGGGCCTTCAGCGACGGCCGGCTGGGCTAGGTCAGCGCGCTGATGGCATCGCCGGCGAACTTGGTGCCCAATACGATGAGTAGCACCGCCGTGATCGCGGCGTTGTGGGCTGCCATCCATGTCTTCCAGGACTGCAAAATCGTGACCGCACGATCGCCACCGAGCAGGAAGACACCCAGCGGTACCAAGGCACACAGTGAGCCGATCAGCACGAACAGCCCGATGGCCACCGTTTTACCGCCACTTCCGGCCGAACTCGACGCGATCGACAATGCGCCGCCGACCGCCAGAATCAAGTTCTTCGGACTCACCCCGACCAGTGCGGCAGCCAGCAGAGCAGACTTGGCCGGCGAGAAGGCTTCGATGGACTCCATCCACCTGGGCAACTGTGCCTCCTGGCCATCCTGCGGCCGGCCGCGCCACTGCATCCCCGCGAGCAGGAGCAATAGGATCCCCAGCGCCAGCTTGACCCACGAGGTCCAGCTCGCCGGGTCGCTGCTGACGCGTGCGTCGGCCCCACTCCCGGCCAGCACCACGATGACGCTGACCACAGCCAGGGTGACCATCCACGCCGCGGCGAACGCAGTCCCGTTGACGCGCCCACGCGGTGTGGCCAACATCAGCACAATGGCGATCAGCGGAATCGGACTGACGGCAATACCGACCGCGGGGACCAGCATCTGCCCAATGGCGTCACCCACGGCGGCCTCTTTTCCTCGGTGATGAGAACTTGCGAACGGAACGACATAATGCGCCAGCTGACTATTCGCTGAAGCTTAATACGGTTGCGACGGGCTGCGTCGGGGGCGCGGACCAGATCGTCCAGCGTGGGGCTGTACACCTCCCAGACACCGTGGAAGTCGCTGCGCCTGCCGGTCTTCTTCACCGGACACGGACCGGGGATTCGGGAGCAGCGGATCATGTCAAATGGCCGTACTCCACCTGCGACGTGGATCTCCTGGCCGTCGTGGATCTCCTGCCACGGCCGGCCGGGGCACGATCAGCGACCACGAGGCGCCGTGAAGCACCTCGGATAGTTTCCTCGCCGTCGTCGTCCATGACGGCACAAGCCCGTCCCGTCGGGCGACCGGGCTCTGCGTCCCGCCAGGCGTCTCGAAATGGCCGACACTTGAATCTCCCAGGCAATCGCAACGGTTCCGACAACGGTCACGTCGATCGCCGGGCTCGGAGCGGTCCCCCACCACGACTTGGAAGCCTTCGCGGCCCACCGGTCGTGGCGATGCCCTCCTTCAAGGCCGTGTGCTCATCGCTCTCCGCATTGGCCAGGTGCGCGCTGGTTGTGAGGGATTGAAGTGGACGGCTCCACGCAGTCCGTTGCGGAAGCGCAGGAACATCCATGCAGGACAGTGCGGCCGTTTCTCACGGCACTCCAAACCCCGCTCCGGAACCGGACGCCTGTCCTCGTATATGAGCTCCCACAGGTTCGAGATCTTGAGCGAGACTGAAATTTTCGGAAGCCATGCTCTGATTGCCGAAACTCTGGCCGATGCTGTCAGCCCGCCCGTCCCGCGGCCCGGTCGAGCTCCTCGCCGAGCGTCACGGCGGCGTCGATGAGCGCCAGGTGGGTGAATGCCTGGGGGAAACTGCCGAGCTACTCGCCAGACGGTCCGATCTCCTCGGCGAACAGACCGACATGGTTGGCGTAGGCGAGCATATTGTCGAACGCGTACCGAGCTTGGTGGATGCGGCCGGCCTTGGCGAGGGCCTGGACATAGAGGAAGGTATACAGGTTGGAGGTTCCCTCGGAGCCCCTCAGCCCGTCGGGGGAGACTGCCGGGTCGTAGCGGTAGACGACTGGCCCATGCCGATTGCAACGGTGATCAGCTGTCCTCGCGTGCTCAGTGACAATCAGACACAGGTCTTCCCCCGACCGCTCCCTGGCCGGCCAACCGCCCGTCCTCAGCAGCTGCAAGGACGCCGACGCCGCCCCGGGCGGCCCCATGCGAGGGACTATCCAGGTGCTGCGTTCACGTTCGAGGTGCTTGGGCGCGCAAACGCCGGGAAAGATCTCGATGTTCTCGAGGAGAGCTGGATACGCGCAGGGGGCGGGAAATCTTCGGTTCCTGGAAGTGTATTGACCAACAAGCGAGTCCAGATGGTTGACAAGAAATACAAGGCCGCTGGAGGTACGGTATGCTAGTGAAATATCAGCAAGGGGATATTGTTGCAATTACCATTGCAGAGACTTCGGTTGCTTTTGCTCAGATTTTGATGAAGATGCGTAGAAATATCTTCATTGCGGTATTCTTCGGAGCTGTCAGCTCTCTGGAGTCGCCGGATCTTGAGTCGCTCAATGTCGATGATCCACGGCTTGTGGTTGAGACGATGGATTTGCGCGTGCGTGACGGGTCGTGGAGGATTGTCGGCCGCCGCACGCCTGCGGAACGCCTGCTGAATCCAATCTTCAAAGTTCCAGTTGGGATTGGGGAAGAGTTCCATATTCAGGACATTTATGGAACCGTAGGCAGGCCCGCATCTCCGCAAGAAGTGAAGCGCCTCAGGATGCAGAAGTCATATTCTCCTGCCGTTGTAGAGAAGGCTGCCCGCGCCCTTCACGGATTGGAGCCCTGGCTTGCAATTTTCGATGAGTTACGACCTGGCGTTGATCTCTAACGAGCTCATGCAGGCTGGCTGCGGCGCGTGGTGGCCTGAAGTCGCGCGGCTGGGTGGAGCCGGTGGTCGCTCCGCCGGACCCACGGCACATCGTCGCGCAACAAGTGCTGGCCCTCTGCTTGCAGGAGCATCGCGTCGGTGACCGACTGTGGCAGGAATGGTGGGGAGAGCTTGGCCCCTTCGGAAATTCGGCCGAACCTATCGTGCGACACCTGATTGACGAGGGATTCCTGGACCGGGACGGAGGGATGCTCTTCATGGGTCCCGAAGCCGAACGCCGCTTCGGATACCGACACTTCATGGATCTCACCGCAGTGTTCACGGCGGCTCCGGAATTCGCGGTGCTGTCGGGTCACTCCGAGATCGGCACGACCAATCCCGCGCTACTGACAGAAGAGGTGCTCGGTCCTCGGCGTCTGCTCCTTGCAGGACGGAACTGGCAGGTGACGTATATCGACTGGTCCCGGCGGCGATGCTTCGTCGAACCGGTCGATGGCGGCGGCAAAGCGCGCTGGGGAGGAGTAGGTTCCGGCCGGACCACATCGTATGAACTGACCCGCGCGGCAAGAGAAGTACTGCTCGGCTCCGACCCGCCGGTGCCCCTCACCGTGCGTGCCACGGCTGCGCTGGCCCAGGCGCGCGAGGGCAGTTCGGAACTGGTCCACCCGGACGGGACCGTCATCGTCAGGGGCGGGCGTGACACCAACTTGCGCTGGTGGACCTGGGCCGGTTACCGGGCCAACGCCACCCTGGCCGCCACACTCACCACGATCGCCGATCCTCTCCAGAGGCCAACGGACACCTGCATCCGACTTCGCGAGGACGTGACGCCCGCGGAATGGAGGAAGGCCACTGCAGAGGCCGTCGACCAGCTGTGTCTTCCCGCAGTGGATGCGCGTGCGCTGAACGGCCTCAAGTTCAGCGCAGCACTGCCAACCCGGCTCGCGGAGGCCACCCTTGCCGCACGGCTCGCGGATCTGGAGGGTGCGGCGGCTGCGCTCAGAGAGCCGTCCAGGTTCACGATGGTGGGACCGTGACTTCGATTCTGCACCCCCCAGCACGGCGGCATGCGGGCCGCCATCAGGTCAGCGACGACGAACTCGGTCGGCATTAGGTGCGGATGTCGCGCTGTTGTACGTCCTTGAGGATGCTGGCCACAGTGGCGAAGTCGTTGTCTACGTGGAGCACGGTGTGGCCGTGGTGGACTGCGGTTGCGCAGACGAGTAGGTCGATCGCGCCGGCGGAGCGGTGCTGGCTGCGCTGGGTGAGTTTGTACTGGGCGGTGTCCACCCAGCGCCAAGCGTTCTTCGGCACCGCCGAGAGCGGGCACAACGCGTCCAGTTCCTCAGCCAATTCGTCCCGGTGGGACGGACTGGTGGCCGAGTACAGGAACTCGGTCCGGGTGGGTTCGCAGACGCGGAACACCCCGGCGGCAATGTGCCCCTCCCAGGGCCGGAGCGCCCCTGGGGTGCGGAACAGATGCCACAGCGCCGAAGTGTCGAGGAGATACGAAATCACTCGAAGGCCGCCCGCCGGGCCTGCTTAACAGCGTCATGGGCGGCGGCGGCCTGATCGAACTCACCTTGGGCCCCGCGGGCAGCCAGCTTCTCGGCGGCCTCCAGCCGCTTGACCCGGTCCACGTAGTCGCGCAGGGCCGCGTTGACCGTCTCCTTCTTTGTCGTGACGCCCATCAACCGCATGGCCTCTGCCAGCGCCTCGTCGTCGAGATCAATCTGGGTGACCGACACAACCACCATCTCCCTGATGTTGATGTATGCATCTACGATACATCGCCAACATTGACGGCGGCAGAAGCAACGCATCCCGCGTCGTCGATGGCGATGGTGTCCCAGTGATTCATGGCGCGACCACCTGCCGATGGGACGTTCGGCGGCGGGGTCAGTCAGGGGTAGCGAGGTCATTAAGGGGCACGGGTTTTCGCCCGACCGCTCCCTGGCCGGCCAACGGTCCGTCCGCAACGGCTGTCGAGGCGCCGACGCCGCCTTGGCTGGCTCTCACCCCGACTGCACGGCATGTGCTGCACGGCCATGCCTCAAGCCAGGTCCGAGCATCCCCCCGCTTCTGTCCACCGATGACGCCAGGGACTGCGGCATCTGAGACTCGGATGGGGAGGGAGCTGTAGGGCCTCGGCGCGCAGATCCGCCCGGCCGACTGAATGGTCAGGGTCGCATCGGTGTTCCAGCTGGGCCGTTTCCAGTACGGGCCGTTATCTGAAACCGACCTGGCGCACTCAAGCAACGCTGCTACCCGCCCTGACCCGATCCCCGCGTCCCCACCACGTCCCCACAACTTGTGCTGCGACCCTCAAGGACAGCCAAGCTCCGGCTGGTGACCAAGTTGATCAGCCACAAAACAGCAGGTCAGCGCGTTGGACGCCATCCAAGGCGGAAGGAAGCTACGCAATGCTCCATCCAACTGAGCAGCGGATTGAGTCCGTTGGGCCCAAGTTCATGTTTTGAGGTCCCAGACGCGACGTTTCCGCAGGTCAGAGGCCTGCACGGGTGGGGCGGGTGGGACTCGAACCCACGACCGACGGATTATGAGTCTCCATGTATTTACTATCCGTCACTTCGCGCTACTCCGACTTACTCCGCCAGACTCCACTTTCAGCAGGTCAACGGGCTGTTCCCGCCGCCCGTTACTCCGCCCCGCTCCGGCTGAAAACGCCCCGATCCGTGGCTCTCGGGCCAGCAGCGGGCCAGCAGAAAGGCCCTGCCACCTGCGGTGACAGAGCCCCTGACCTCTCGCATACATTCTACGCCGCATACCCGTTGTCAGCGCCTGGTCGTACCGTTGCTGGCATCCATCAATCCACGCTGGCTGCGCGGAACCTTGGACAGGACGAAGGCCGACCCCCACAGCGCGAGGGCCGGCCTTTCGCCTTCGACCTACTCCGCGGGCGCCTCCACCGGGGCAGGCTTCCGGGCACGGGGCACCAGGGCGGCGGCCCGCTCGGCGATCTCCAGATCCACTTCGTGTAGCAGCGACGTGTACGTGTCGCCGGCAAGCTTGATGCTGGAGTGCCGCAGCGTCTCCTTGATCGCCATCAGGTCGCCGCCGCCCGCGTGGATGAGCGTGGCCGCGCAGTGCCGTAGGTCCCGCAGGTTGATCGGCGGCAGCTCGGCGTCACGGCAGATCTTCCGGAACGTCTCCGAGACCTTCTCCGGGTGCAGCCATTCCCCGAGCGGTGTGGTGAACGCCTTCCCGGTCTCGACCCACTTCGCGCCGGCCTTCTCCTTCTCGACCAACTGCCGGGCCCGGTGCTCACGCAGCACCTCGACGTTCACCGAGTCCAGGCCGATGGTGCCCGCGGATCCGTCGGTCTTCGGCTTCGTCTCGATGGGGGTCCACCCGTCGACCACGATCTCCTTCGCGACGGTCAGGGTCTGGCGGTCGAGGTCGATGTTCGCCCAGTCCTGCCCGACGCCCTCGCCGCGGCGCAGGCCGCGGAACGCGATCAGATGGAAGAACGCGTACAGCCGGTCGTCCTCGGCGACGTCGAGGAACGCGCCGACCTGGGGGGGAGTCCACACCATGACGGGTGACGGCTTCTCGCCGGTCTCCCGCCAGCGTGCGACGTGCTGGTCAGTCCACAGCACGGCCTTCGGGCGCTTGCCCGACTCCAGCTCGACGTGCGCGGCCGGATTGAAAGTGATCAGCTGCCGCTTGATCGCAGCGTTCAGGGCGGTCCGTAGCGTGGCGCGGATCCGCTGCTTCGTGGCCGGCCCGGTGACGAGCCGGTACGGGGGCATAGCCGCGAGCTTCTCCCGCTCGACGGCCAGGCGCTCGGACTCGGCCGCCGGGGGCCGGCTGGCCTTGCCCCACTTCGCGCGGGCCGCCTGCTCACGCCGGGCCGCGTTCTCCGCGAGGACTACTTCGTTGAGGTCGTCGATGCCGTCGAAGAACTCCTGGGCGTGGCCGACGTTGAAGCGGTCGACCCGGTAGTGGCCGATGCCTGGCTTCAAGTGGACGCGTATGTGTGACTGGTAGTTCTTCGTGGTGGTCAGCCGTGTCTTCTTCGTCGCTACCCACGTGTCGAGCCACTCGCCGAGGGTTGTCTGGCCGTCGAGCGGTACGCCGACGCCGAGCTTCCGGGACACCCCGACGGCCTCGGGGATCTCCAGGCGGTCGCGCATGACGTCGGCGAGCAGGTCACCGACACGCAGCTGGGCGTCGGTGTCGTCGCCGGCCAGGTCGAGGATCGCGCGGATCCGGTCGAGGTCGGCCTGCGCGTCCTTGAGGCTGCCGTACCCGGTGCGCCGGAACGGGCGCCGCTTGCCGTCCTTGTCGAGCGGCAGCTCCTGGCGGAGTGCTAGCGCCCCGTGGTTCTTCTTCGCCAGCTGCGGGCACGACTGACCCAGTAGCTTCCCACCTGGATCGCGGCACTCGCAACGCTTTGATACACCACCCGCACGGCGCGTATTTGACATCTCTGTTCCCCTTCGGACTCAGAAAGGCGGTTCGCCCAGCCCATGAGACCCATCGTCGCCTGTTCCGTCTTTTGGCGTATCGAGTCCATCAATGTCCCGCTGTTGGTCCAATCGCTTGATGTTTCTAACGAAATTAAGGACGGCAGCTTCCGAAGCCTCCTCAATGATGGCCTTCAGGGTCTCAGGGTCGAGATTGAGCCGCTTTCTGATGGGGTCGGACTCAAACAACGGGCCTCTCGATACCAGCTCATCTTCTAGATCGAGTCGATTTTCCTCTGCCTCGCCGACTGAGTCCCAGTAATCGTCGGACTCGTCACGCCAGTTGAAGGCCTGGCTGCCTGGGGTCCAAACAAGTCCATGCACTCTGAGCAGGCGGTTTACCTCGTCCGACAACCCCTGGACGAATCGCTCCTTTGGGAGCACGTAGTCGAGCACGCTCAGATCCATCATCCAGGACTTACCGGGATCCTGCGGCATGTCCTTGAGGTCATCTTGGAGGACTGGATCGCCTTCGGTGATCTTCCTCATTACGTATTTATGACGAGGGGCCGCGCCGGTAGTGATGGGCAGGAGAAAGCTGGCCACTGGCTTTTGGAAGATGAAACAAAAAGCCATGATCTCATTTGCGTTGAATTCCTTAATGCGGCCAGTTTGCCAGGATCGTTCTGCGGCGCTGACCGTGGCGTTTGTCCACTGCTTCCCGGTCACCAACGTGAGTTGGGCTGCGCACTCCTCCTGTGTCCAGCCGCTTGACCTACGGGCACGCATGAAGTTGTAGGCAACTAGCTGGTTGATCGTGTAAGCGTGCCGAGCTTCGTCGTCCCCGCTGTTGAGGGGCTCCGGGGCGGAGGGTGGGGGCTCAGTCGTCATGGGAACAGTGTAGACCCCGAGGCAACATCAGTGAAGAACCACTGCACATTGATGCGCAAGTCCGCTTGCCTCGGGGTCACTTCCCTCTCTATTCTCTCTGCATGCGCACTACTTCAACACCCGTGAGCATCGATCCTCCCTTGAGAGCCGTCCGGGTAGCACATGGGATGACGCTGAGGGACGTAGCCCACCGCTCCGAGATCGACCCCGGACATCTCTCGAAGGTCGAACGAGGGCAGAAGCAACTGTCGCTGGACTCCCTCTACCGACTCGCCGTGGTCTTGGAGCTCCGTGAGCTTGCGACGCTCCTCAAGCCGTACCTATCTGAACGGCCGACCCCGTGACTTCGACCGCGGCTGCTCGCCGCCCGACGCTCACGCCTGCTGAGATCTACTCCTTGCCGGCCATGTGCCCGGCACAAACCACCATCTGCGATGTCACCGGCATCGGCGCCTCGATGTACTTCGAACTGCTCGCCGCCGGAGACCTGCCCATCCCGACCACCAAGCTCGGGCGGCTCCGCTTTGTGAAGCGCGCGGACATCCTGCGCTTCTGTGGCCTGCCCGAAAACGACGACAGGGCCGAGGTTGCACCCTCAGCCCTGCCTGTCGAGCGCGACAACGAACCCACCGGTAAGTAGAGAACGAAGGAACACGCATCATGACCACTGTCGCACAGGCGTCAACGGTGACGCCTCCCCGCTCTGACCAGCGCATGGACCTGGCCGCACGCCCCGTCCCGGCCTGCCCGATCCACGGCTGGTGTGACGAGATCGGCGCCCACACCGTGCACCTCTCCCGCTGCGTCACCGTCGCCACCCCGGGGCCCGTGCACTTCGAGTTCGAGGACGTCACCAGCACCGTCGGCGTCGAGGTGAGCCTGCACGCCGAAGACGACACCCCGAGCGGCTGCAAGGGCTCTGAGCCCTCGGTCTCGTTCGGCGTCGTCGGCGAGTACTGGAGCCTCACGGCCGCCGAGCTGCGTGCCAAGGTCGGGGAGTTCCGGGCGGCGCTGCCCCTCATGGAAGCTCTCGCTAGCCAGCTCGACGGCATCGACCCGGAGCCGGCCGGGAAGGTCCGCGTCACGGTGCCGGGCGCCCGTCAGCCGATCCTGAGCGCCGAGGTCTACACGTACGACCGCGCGGACGGCGAGGACATCGAGGGCAAGCCCACCGCGTGCCTGTCGGTGTGGACTGAGCCGGAGTCTGAGGCCGAACTCGACGTCGCCGGAACTGACCAGCTCATCGCCGACCTTGAGGCCGCTCTGCCTCGGCTCCGCGCGCTCCGCGACCAACTCGCCGCCCTTGAAGCGGGCAGGGCTCCGGTCTGCGTGGCGCACCATCCGGACCTCGTCGCCTCGAACGCCGCGGAAGCCAACTTGGGCGAGTAGCTCGGCTGCGGGCGCTGCTGGGGGCAGCGCCCGCGCCCCGCGTCACGACCCATCTGGCCCGCGCAGAAACGAGTGCACCGTGACCGGCGTAAACGACAGCGACGACGCGACCCCCGATCGGCGTCATATCGCCGAGCGCGCTCGCTTCCACATCACCCTCGGCGCCCTTCGCGCCGCCCTGGAAGAGCAGCCCAGCCCTGCGAGCGTCCGCGCCACGTACCGCCGCTGGACCACCGCTGCTGCACAACTCGCAGACGAGGTCGCCAAGAACATGCAGAACAAGAACGAGGAGGGCGACCAGTGACCGACGGCATCGCCTTCAACCGGCTCGCCGACCTGCTCCAGTCGCGAGGCGAACCCGCTCGGTACAGCGGCGGCGCCCTCCGAACCCGTGGCATCTGCCACGACGGAGACGCGGACAACACCGTGGCGATCAAACGGGGCAGCAACGGCGGCGTCGTCATCTTCTGCCACAAGTGCCAGGGCAACGCCGAGTTCCTGGACGCGATCGGCTGGACCGAGGCCGATCTGTTCGACGAGCCGATGCCTGAACGCGAGCGGCCAGACCGACCGGCGGACAGCACTTGGATGCCGTGCACCAAGGACGGTCACAAGCGGGTCGCCGAGTACCGGTACGACGACGAGCAGGGCGGCCTGGTGCATGGCGTCGTGCGCTGCGACCGCAAGGATTTCTACCAGTGGAGGCCGGACCCGACCAACAAGTCCGGGCGCCGCTGGAAGCTCAACGACGACCAGGGCAAGCGGCTCGTCCGCACCATCCCGTATCGGCTGCCGCACGTCCTCAAGGCCGTCGCCGAGGGCGCCGTCGTGTGGGTGTGCGAAGGGGAAAAGGACGTGCACGCGCTCCTCGACCACGGGCTGGCAGCCACCTGCAACGCGGGTGGAGCAGGCAAGTGGACGGCCGAGCACGCCGCGTTCTTTCAGGGCGCAGACGTGACCATCGTCGCCGACCGCGACGAGCCCGGCGAGCAGCACGCGAAGGCCGCGGTCGAGACGCTGCGCGCGATCGCCCGAAGCGTGTACGTCGTCCAGACCCTCACCGGCAAGGATGCTGCCGACCACTTCGAAGCCGGCCACAACGACACCCAGTTCGTTCAGGTCTGGGCACCCGTCCCGTACCCCGGCGACCCGGTGGTGGCCGAGTGACGACCGAACCGGCCTTCCTGCCCCGAATCATCAAGCCCGACTGGAGCACGGGAGTTCACGGCGAGGACGCGACGGACTGGGATGAGCCAGTACCGCTGGCCCCGCCGCCGCCCATCCCGCTGGACGCCTCCAAACTGCGGGGCATCGGGAAGATGGCCGAGGCAGTCGCGAAGAGTCTGCAGGTGCCCGTCGACCTGCCCGCGTGGCTCGGCATGGCGGTCGCCTCCACCGCGATCGGCGGCCGGCGGACCGTCTCGCCGAAGACGGACTGGGTCGAGCCCGTCACGCTTTACACCATGCCCGTCGCCGCGCCCGGCGAGATGAAGTCACCGGCACTCACCCACATGGCGAAGCCGATCTACGAGGAGCAGAAACGGCGCCGCGACCTCGACAAATTCGCCGTCGCACGCGACCAACAAGACCGCCGAATCGCCGAAAGCTGCGTCTCCGACTCCGAGACCAAGATCGTGAAGGCCGACACTCCCGAGAAGCGGAAGAAGGCACGCGACGCCCTGGACCTCGCCCGCAACGAACTCGAAGCCATGGGCGACCCAGAGGTTCTCACCCAGCTGATCGCCGACGACACGACGCCAGAAGCCGCCGTCGACATCATCGCCGAGCAAGGACAGCGCCTCGCCGTGCTCTCCACCGAATCGTCGTTCCTCGCCAACGTCGGCGGCCGCTACAGCAAGTCAGCCAACCCCGAGATCGTCCTCAAGGCGTGGAACCACGAGCCCCATTCGGTGAACCGCAAGGGCGGCAAGGTGCTCATCCTTGACCGGCCGAACCTCTCCCTGGGCCTCGCCGTCCAACCCGGCTTCCTGACCGGCATGGGCGAGACCGGCGACGTGTTCGAGGCCCGCGGTCTCATGGCCCGGTTCATCTTCTCGATGCCCGAGAGTCGCGTCGGTGACCGCGAGTACGACACCGACTCGATCCCCGCCGAGGTCCGCGCCACGTACAACGCGGCCGTCGTCCGCATGATGGAAACACTCTGGGACAACGAGCAGTACCTGGAGATGGACCTCGACCCGAAGGCGAAGGAGCTCTTCAAGACCTTCTGGGAGGCCCTGGAGCCGCGCCACAAAGCGCACGGCGACCTGGCCGCCGTCGAGGGTTGGGCTAAGAAGCTACCCGGCCAGGTACTCCGCATCGCCGCCGTACTCACCCTGTTCGAAGCGCCGGACAGCCTGACCGTCAGCGGCGAGATCATGGACGACGCCATCAGCCTGGTGCCGTACATGATCGGTCACGCGCGCCTGGTCGCGGATCTCATGTCCTCGGAGCGACAGTCCAAGCTCGGCCCGGCGCGGGCGGTCTTGGACTGGCTGCGCCGTACCCAGACGATCGGCAGGTTCCCCGCCGGCGACGTCGAGAAGGGCGTGCGGGGCCAGCAGTGGTGCACCTCCATGGAGGACGTGGACGCGGCGATCAGCCTTCTCCTGTCGTCCGGTTGGCTGCGCCGGATCGATCCGCCTGAACGTCCCGAGGGAGCGAAGGGCCGTCCACAGAAAGCCCGGTTTGTGGCGCATCCCGCCGTCTTCGACCCTCGGCCCCTCTGACTTATCTCCATTAAATCCATGCCAGTGGGAGGTCGGGACTTATGTCCAGGGCCCCCTAAGAGGCCAATTTTGAACTAACTCTAACTCTAAGTAATCAGACGAGTAACGCTCCGTAGAGCAACCGGCCTGAGGTCCATGGATCCCCGGAACCGCGAGGCATGGATTTAAGGGAAAAAAGTCGTCCGCCCACAGCACGAACGGAGGCATCCCGTGAACGTCGACGACGTCATAGCCGAACGGATCGCGGCAGCCCGCGCCCGCATCGCCGCCACGAAGGCCCGGCGCACCACCCAACAGGCCGCCCGCCAGGCCGGGCTGACCGCCCGCTACCGGACGAAGCTCGCGCTCCTCGACGCTGCGGCGGACGAAGCCCAGCCGGTTCTCGCGGACGAGCGCGAGAACCCCACCGAAGGGACCACGCCATGACCGCCCACGACATCCAGATGATGCTCCTCGGCGCCGACATCACGACGCTGGTGTACCTGGCCGTGTGGCTGACCCGCTCGGAGCTCGACGTCCGCCGGGCCGACCGTGCCCGCGCGCGGGTCCTCGCCGGTCTGCGGGGCCGCCTCGACGCGGCCACCGCGAAGGTCGACGAGGGCGCGCAGTGACCGCCTGCGGGCTGTGCGAGCGCGAGCAGCACGGGGACGGCTACCTGTGCCCCGGCTGCACGAAGGGCACAGTCGAGCGCCTGGACGCGCTGCCCCGCCTGTACGTGGCGCTGGCCGCGTTCCTGCAGCCGGCCCGCGGTGGCGGTGGCGGCCCGGTTGTCGCCGCTGTCGAGGCGCGCCTGCCGTGCGACGAGTCGGTGTTCAGCCTGCGCGGCCCCGGCGGCATGGTCGGCGTCCTGGAGGACTGGCGCTCGGCCCTGCACGTCGACCTGGACTGGTCGCAGCCACGGCCGCGCGGCACCTTCGAGCAGCGGGTCACCGCCGCGGCCGGGGCGCTGCGGTTGAACATGCTGTGGATCGCCGAGTCCTGGCCGGCCGCCGACACGTTCGCGCAGGAGATCCGGGGCTTGCACCGCTCGGCAACGTCGGTGGTCGCCCCGCAGTCCCGGACCGGGATCCGGCTCGGGTACTGCCCGGCCGTGTACGAGGACGGCGTGATCTGCGGGTCGGTGTTGCGCCTGCCGCCCGGGGAGTCCGTCGTGATCTGCCGCTGGTGCGGCGCTACGTACCCGCCCGGCGCGTGGCTGGCGCTCGCGTCCGCGCAGGACGCCCTGACGATGGAGGCTTCCTGATGGTGGCGGCGTATGCGACGTGCCGGGTCCAGAACGGGCGCGGGGTGCAGTGCACGGCCGAGGCTGTTGACCCGGACGCCGAGCTGAAGATCTGCACCCGGCACCTGGCCGAGGCCCAGCGGCTCATCCGCGACGCGATGCGCAAGGTCCGCGCGAACGAGCCACGGTGATAGGCGTGTTGGCCTTGACCAACGTATGCACCCCTGCTTACAGTTGTGGGGAAGGCGCCACCTCCGGTACTAGGAGGGATGTGACTACGTGGAAAGAGCGCCATGACGATGCCGTCGCCCGCCAAGAACAAGCGATGCGGGCCTACGTCGCGGCCACCGCAGACCGGGCCCGCGCGCTGCAGGAAGGCGAAGCGGAGCTCGGCAGCCAGGCCGCAGTAGGACGAGAGCTCGGGGTGACCCGGGCCATCGTCAACCGGGCCATCAAGGCGCTCGACAAGAAGGACCCCAGCTAGACCCACAACTGAATGCGGCCCAAGGCCGGTGCTACCAACACCGGCCAAGGGCCTAACCGAACTCCCTGACCAAACCAAGGAGACGGCTATGGCCGATCTTGCCATGCCCCACGGCCCGTCCAAAGTCACGGTGCCCACACTCGACCACGGGCCGATCACCCTGCCCGAACCCAGCTGGTGCACCGGCCACGCCGCGGCCCCGGCCGGCTACCGCGTCGATATCTGCCACACCGGCACGGAGACCGGCCTCACCGCCGAGAGCGACCGCGGGCCCGTCGCGATTTTGGGCAGCTGCCTCACGCAGTACCCGTTCAGCGCGCTGCCGCCCGGCGCCACCCCGTTCCTCGCCGTCGACCTCGGCGACCGGTGGGGCCAGTTCGACCCGGACGGCCTGCGCGCCTTCGCCGACGATCTGACCGGCTACGCGGACTGGCTCCGGATCCGCGCGCACCAACTCGCCGCGATCCTCAACAGCGGAGAGGCAGGCCAGGCATGAGCCTGCGCGACCGCATCCGTGATGCGGCAATCGGCGCAGCAACGGGTGGGCAGGGTGAGCCCGTCGCGGCCCGTCGCGCCACTCAGACCGCCGCCGGCGTCGCCCGCATCGCCACTGACGCTGGACACCCCGGGCTCGCTGCTGCCGCTGCTGTAGCCGCCGCCTTGGTCGTCGTCGCGGATGACCTCATCGGCCACCCGTGCGCAGACGCCGGCTACGCCACCTTCAAGGACAAGACATGACCGCTACCCAGGACCCCGATCAGACCCGGGTGTGGCTGACGCGCCTGTCCCTCGGCGCCGGTATCGCGTTCACCGCGTCCGCCGAGTACCAGCTCGCCCGCACGCTGGGCGCCAGCCCGGCCGTCGCCACGATGCTGCCCGTCGCCATCGACGCCTACGTCGTTGCGGCCCTGCGCTGGTTCCGGTCCGCCGACATCGCTTTGAGCCTCGCCCTCATGGGTGCCGCCCAGGTCGCCGCCCACCTCCTCGACGCTCACGTGATGGCCGTCAACGTCCCCATGGTCGTCATCGTGTCGCTGCTGGTTCCGGTGGCGATCTGGCGGACCCACGCACTCGCCCGCCGCAAGGAGCCGACTGAGGAATTCTCCCCGGTCGCGGAACCCACGGGGGTACTCGTCGAGCGGGTCGCCCCGGCCCCGGTGATCAAGGTTCCGGTGGCGGTTCCGCACCTCGCCCTCGACAAGGGCTACAAGGGCCCGCTGCCCACCCGGGCGGAACTGCCCCCGGTACCCGAGCCCGAGCTGACGGCCGCCGCGCTCCTCGCCCGGAACCACAAGGTCCGCCCCGACCAGATCCGGGCCGTCGCCGCGCTCCTCGCGGAACAGCCCGCCCTGTCCGGCCGGTCCGTCGGCGACTACCTCGGCACCACCGACCGCTACGGGCGCCGCGTGCTGGCCGCCGCGAAAGAACTCGGAGGGCGGCCGTGAACCTCCCCCAGCAGCAGCCCGTCCAGCTGGAGCAGATCGGCATCGACGGCGAGGGGCGGCCGCTCTTCCGCTACCGCGACGCCACCCCGGCCGCAGTCCTGACCACACCGATCGTCGCCCGCCCGTGGGCCGCGTACCTCGGCGCCGGCTGCCTCGGCGTGATCGCCCTGACCGTCGTCGCGTTCGTCCTCGTCGCGATCCTGATCGGCCTGTCCATCGCCCTGATCACCCTGGCCATCGCCGTCGTCGCCCTGACCATCTGCGTCCTGGTGCTGCGGTCGATGTGGCGCGAGTACCAGACCGGCAAGAGTCGATAACTCGGAGGAGCAGACAGTCATGCGGATCACCGACTACGACCACGTGAACCACCGCGAGATGACCCAGATCCTCGCCATCGTCTCCGTCGCCGCCCTGCGCAAGGGCGAGCTGACCACCCGGCAGAAGCAGCGCATCGACCGGATCCTCGCCGCCGCGACCAAGCGCGAGACCGGCAAGTAACGACCCCGGGGCGGCTGTCCTACCGCCAAGCAGCCGGCCGCCCCGGGCCCCCGCCACTCCGCAGAGAGCAGGAACGACATCATGACCGACGCCGTCCTTCGCCTGGTCAAGGACACCGGCACCACCGACGAGACGCCCACCGAACTCATCGAAGCCGTCGAGGTGCCCCGCCCCGTCGACCTCCCCGACACCACGACCGGCCGGACGTGGCTCGACGAACGCCTCGCCTACCTCGCCGACGCGCCGCCCGTCATCCCCACCTTCCTCCGCGACAGCACCGAGTTCGCCGTCGCGGCCCGCCACACCGCCTCATACTTCGGGCACGTGACCGCGTTCCACACCGTGCGGGTACCCGTGTACGTCATCCGGCTCATCGGCCGGTCCCCGCGCGGCGGCTGGCAGCTGGCAGTGCGCTGGTTCCACTGGGTCATGGACGCCGAAGCCCGGCCCGTCGTCGCCAAAGCAGCCGCTACCGCCGACCCCGAGGTGTGGATGTCGCTGGCCGCCTCCCACTCGCGCCGGACACGGCCGCGCCGCATCCTGTCCGCCGCCGTAGGCCTGTCCACCACGATCGCCATGACCGTCTCCGCGTTCCTCGTCCCCGGCTGGACCGCCCTGGTCGGTGTGACCACCCTCGCCGCCGTCGGCCTGGCGGGCCGCAAAGCCGACAAGCCGCTGATCACCCGCTACGTGTCCGTCCGCCACATGCGGGCCCTGGACTCCACCGAGGTGTTCGAGGCGCTGGCAGCGATCGGCATCGAGGGCAAGAAAGGCCGCCGCGGTGTCGAGTTCGCCGCCGAAGTCCAGCGCGACGGGCCGGGCTGGCGTGCCGAGGTCGACCTGCCGCCCGGCATCGAGGCCTCCGCCGTCCTGGAGAAGCGCGCAGCCCTCGCCGCGGCGATGCGCCGGCCGATCTCCACGGTGTGGCCCGAAGGCGACCGCACCGCCCACCCCGGCCGTCTCGTGCTGTGGGTTGCCCAGTCCGACCCCGCGAAGGCCGGCCGGAAGCTGTGGCCCCTGCTCAAGGGCGGCCAGGCCGACGTCTACCAGCCGCTGCCGTTCGGATTCGACCCGCGCGGCAACCTCGTCGAGATCACCCTCATGTACTCCAACCTGCTCGTCGGCGGCATCCCCGGCTCCGGCAAGACGTCGTGCGCGCTGGCGATTGTCCTGGGTGTCGCCCTCGACCCCACCGCCGAACTGTGGATCTACGAACTGAAGGGGTCCGGCGACCTCGACAGCACCAAGCCGATCTGCCACCGGTACGTCAGCGGCGACGAAGACGAAGACCTCGAGGCGGCCCTGGCCGGGATGCGCTCCGGCATTGCCGAGTACCAGCGGCGCGCGAAGTTCATCAAAGGCCTGCCCGCCGAGGAGGTCCCGGACGGCCGCAAGGTGACCCGGGCGCTCGCCGAGAAGTACCCCGACCAGCAGTTGGGGCCGCGCATCATCGTCATCGACGAGGTGCAAGAGCTGTTCACCCACGCCGACTACAAGGACGAGGCCGCAGCGCTGGCCACCCGCCTGATCAAGAAGGCGCGCGCCTACGGCATCATCCTCATCCTGCTCACCCAGAACCCCGACGCCCCGTCCCTGCCGTCGTCGGTGTCCTCCAGCGTCGGCACCCGCCTGTGCCTGGCGGTGATGGACTGGCGCGCCAACAACAACGTCCTCGGCACCAGCGCCTACGAACGCGGCCTGCGCGCCACCGACATCAGCATCGACGAGCAGGGAACCGGCATCCTCGCCCGCGGCCGTGAAGGCACCACCGTGCGTGCCGCGTTCATCAAGCAGACCGAGGCGGTCGAGGTTGCCAAGCGCGCCCTGGCGCTGCGCACTGCGGCCGGCACCCTGTCCGGGCAGTCCGTCGGCGAGACCGTCGAGGAGCAGGACGTCGAGACGATCGTCGACCACCTGCGCGCGATCTGGCCCGACGCCGTCGAGGCCGTCCACTCACACCGCCTCGTCGAAGCCCTCGCCGCGTTCCGCGCAGACCTGTACGGGCCATGGCTGGAGATGGAGGCGGCCGAGTCGTCCACCGCGCTCAGCGCCGCCCTGAAGTCGTTCAAGGTCTCCACCCGGCAGCTCACGATCCGGGACTGCTGCGGCGGCGCCAAGGGCCTGCGCTGGGCCGATCTACCACCCGCCGAGGACACCGAATAGGCCCCGCAGACCGGTTTCGGGGAGGCTCTGTGGTTTCACCCCCACCCGAAACCGGTTTCGACCCCGATATCGGCCAGATCACCGTGTGACCTGCGGTGATATCGGGTTTCGACCCCCGGCCGCCAAAGGCTCAAACAGCCCCCAGACGCGTGGATCACGGGTGCTGCACACTTGAACCATGCAGCCCACGGCCACCCTGGTTGACGCCTACGCCGCGTCCGCCGCCACCGGCATCAAGCCCGGCACCATCCGCCAATGGCTCGCCCGCGGGAAGCTCACCCACCGCGGCTATGACACCCGCGGCCGAGCCCTCATCGACCTCGACGAACTCACCAAGCTCAACCATGGTTGACCTCGCTGGTCAACAGGTGTAACAGTGGGGGCACGTTCGGCGTGCCCGCACCGCCGACCACTCACGACGAAGGCCCCGCAATCACCCGCGGGGCCTTCAGCGTGTCACGGGCACATCGCCAACGCGGCGTTCAAGACCTCCGAGATATCGACCTTCAAGCCGTTACCCAAGTTCGGGTCATCCCGCCAGATCGGATCGATCTCCGGGTACCCCTGGCCCTTCGCCAGCCCGTTCAGGGCGTACTCCTGCCCGTTCGCCGAGAACGTCACCGCCTTGCCGAGCGCACAGCGGATGCGCCCTGACGACACCGTGAACGGCCACGTCGTGAACTCCTGCTTGAACACCGTGCGGGGATCCGTGTCGTAGTGCCCAGCCACCCCAGCCAGCGTCGTAGTCGGAGCCCCCGGTCCCCTGGACTCATCCGGCGTATCCCTATCCGGTAACGCGATAGCCACCCCGATGAACGCGACCACCACCCCCACTACGGCCCACGCCACCCACTGTGGTGTCGGATGTGCAGCTTCTGCCACGGCCAGCCCCCTCTCATCAGCGCACCACCGTATGAGGCAAGAAGTGATCACCGTGGCAAAACGGACGCGATCACCTGCGTGGGGTTCCAGCGCGTCACAGACCTGTCACACCGGTACCCTCCCCGGCGCAGCGCTGCCACCCTGATCCCCACGCATCACCAACTTGGGGGCCCGCCATGGGATGGATCAACGACAGCAAAGCCGTAGAGGCCGCAAAGCGCGCTCGCGAGGCCGCACTCAAGGGCGACAGTGTCCTCGTCTACAAGTTCATAGAGGCCAACACCAACAGCAAGGCCACCGCGCCGATGACCGGCATGGCCGACCAGATCCAGGCCGTCGAGTCCGAGGGCTGGGCCCTGGCCAACATGGCAGCAGGCGAAGGCAAGGCGATGGGCGGCGAACGCATCGCGCTCATCTGCCTCTTCCGCCGGGCATAGAGGTCCCGATACGCGCGCCGGCTCTCCCGCATCGTGGTGCACCCCGGCGTAAACGGTGGGATGCGGTATCCGCGAGGACCGTGACGGCGCCCCGTCCTAGGCAACGGGGCGCCGATCAGCATGACCGCGACCTGCTCGCAGGGGGTGACGATGCCCGACAACAACTGGTGGCTTGGGGCATTGTTCGGGTTCTGCTTGGGCGTCGGGTTCGTAGCATCGCTCCTGTTCGTGGATCAGTGGCAGAGACGGCAACGATGACCGGCCGCAAGGAACTCACCTCCTACGCCTACCGCAAGGTGCGCGCCCAGCTCCTCGCCGAGTCCGACGTCTGCCACTGGTGCGGACACAGCGGCGCAGACGCAGCCGACCACCTCATACCCGTGGCCGCAGGCGGCGCCAAGCTCGACCCCGACAACCTCGCCCCCATCCACGGGGTGAACGGCTGCCCCACCTGCGGGCGCAAGTGCAACAACGAGAAGGGCGCCAACACCCACGCGGTCCGCCTCGTCACCTCGCAAGACTGGTACGGAGGATCACCGCATGCCTGAAACCCAGGGCACCCATACCGCCGTCCAGGCGCAGGCGGCCACCGCCGCCGGCACCGCCGGACCATGGGAGTTCGAGCACCAGCTCCACTACTTCACCCAGTTCGAGACACGCCCCGGGCAGCCAGGTAAGGACGGCAACCGATGGGCCGAGCACCAGCCCACCGGCAAGGTCAACGCCGTGTGCAACTGCGGCCTGGCCACCGGCTGGGCCGACCGCGACCAGACCCCCAGGTACCGGGACCTGCTGCCACTGCACCCCGGCCACCCGGAACCGGCATAGCCAGGCAGGTCAGCGGAAGAATCCGATCGCGAGCCCGAGAAGATTCTGACGGTCTCCGATTTTTTTCTGTGAGGTTCACGGCAGCCCCACGCCCAGCTTTTATTTTTCTCTCCCCGGGGCCATCAGGGTCGGGACGATCATGGAGGGGGCTGCCATGGGACCCGTCGAGGGTGCGGTGCGCTCGGACGTCGAGGCGCTGGGTGACCTGGTCGGCGTGGAGCCGTCCCTGTCGGAAATGGCCTACCAGCTGGCGCGGGACATCGACGCCGGCGGCGGTGAGGACGGCAAGCTGTTGCCCGCCCTGAATCGGGAGTTGAGGGCGACTCTGGCCCAGCTGCTGGAAGGGCGGGTCGCCGACGATGACGACGACGGACTCGGTGATCTGGCAAGCCCCGACTGAGTTCGCCGATCAGTGCAGGGAGCTGTACGGGCTGGAGTGCCCGCCGTACTGGGGCACCCCGCGGCGGCCGGAGTTCCCCACTCTGGGCGGTAAGGCAGCCAAGGTCATGACCGTGCTGGGCTACCCGCCGATGCCGTGGCAGCGGTACGTCCTGGACGTGGCCCTGGAGATCGACCCGGCTACGGGGCTGTTCGCGCACCGCGAGGTCGGGCTGTCCGTGCCGCGGCAGCAGGGCAAGACTCAGCAGATCCTCGGCCTGATGGTCCACCGGTGCATGGCCTTGGAACGGCAGAACGTCATCTACGCGGCGCAGACCCGCAACGATGCCCGGAAGCGCTGGGAGGACGAGTTCCTCGTCACGCTCGACGACTCCCCGCTGTCCAGCAGGTACCGGACGAGGAAGTCCAACGGCAACGAGGCGATCCTGTTCTCGGCCAAGCGTTCCCGGCTGGGCATCACCTCGAACACGGAGAAGGCCGGTCACGGTCCGCCGCTGGACCTGGGCGTGATCGACGAGGCGTTCGCTCATGAGGATGACCGGCTAGAGCAGGCGTTCAGTCCAGCGATGCTGACCAAGCCGATGGCGCAGTTGGTGTGGGCGTCTGCGGGCGGCACCGAGAAGTCGGTCTGGCTGAACAAGAAGCGCCGTGCGGGCCGGGAGATCATTGAGCGGTTGTGGGAGACGGGCGAGCGCACCTCGGTTGCGTACTTCGAGTGGTTCGCCCCGGACCACCTGCCGCGGGACCAGCCGTCGACGTGGCGGACGTGTCTGCCGGCCCTGGGGCACACGGTCACCGAGGCCGTCATCCGCTCCGAGCTGGAGAAGATGGCGGACGACCCGTCCGGTTTCGACCGGGCGTACCTGAACCGCACCCGCAAGGCGATGCCGCCGACGGACCCGAACGTGCCGAAGGAAGCATGGGCGGGGCTGGCCGGCGAGAAGTGGCGGGCGGGCGGCGATGTGGCGCTGGCGATCGACGTGGCCGACAGCCGGGACTACTCCTCGATTGCGGTGGCGTCGCTGCGCGAGGACGGACGCACGCACCTTGAGCTCATCGACCGGCGGGCGGGCACGGATTGGGTTGTGCCCGCCATCACCCGGCTGACGCGCCTGTGGCGGCCTCTGGCGGTGGCGGTGGCCGGTCGGTCCCCGGCGGCGTCACTCGTCGACGAGCTGGTGGCGGCCGGCCTGCGGGCACCCGGGCAGTCCGACCCTGCCGAGCGCGGCGACCTGGTGGTGCTGCGGCAGGGCGACCTGATCGAGGCGTGCGGGCAGATCGCCGACGCAATGAAACAGGGCCGGGTCGCGCACATCGACCAAGCGCCGCTGACCGCTGCGGTGAACGGCGCGCGCACCCGGCGATCGGGTGATGCGTGGACGCTGGACCGGCGATCGTCGCCGGTGGACATCTCGCCCCTCGTGGCGGTGACGCTGGCTCGCTGGGCGCTGATTGCCCGCGCGGGCGCGGCCGACGACTACGACGTGGCGGACTCATTCGGGTGAGGAGGACTGTATGAGGCTCTGGCCGAAGCGCCGGCGTGCTGAGCAGGCCACCGCCCGTGCGGCGCAGATCGTCACGGCCGAGGAACTGTTGAGCCTGGAACGACAGTCACGTATGGGCAGCGGCGGGGTGCACGTCAACGCCGACGTGGCTCTGCGGCACAGCGCGGTGTGGGCGTGCCTACGGCTACGGGCGGACTTGATGTCCTCGATGCCGGTAGACGTCTACCGGCGGGTGACTGGCGTGCAGGTGGAGGTGCCGAAGCCGCCGGTGCTGGTCACCCCTGGTGGGAATGCCGTGGGCATCCGGGAGTGGATGTACTCCACGCAGGTCGACCTGGACCGGGCGGGGAACTGTTTCGGTCTGATCACCGAACGGTCGGGCGTAGTGGGCCCGGACGGGCGGGGTCTGCCGGGGCGCATCGACCTGGTGGCGCTCGGCGACGTGGTGGTCCGTGCGAAGGGTGCGCAGGTCAGCAAGTTCGTTATCGCGGGCGAGGAGTACGACCCGTGGGACGTGTGGCACGAGAAGCAGTACACGGTTGCGGGCCTGCCGATGGGGCTGTCGCCGGTGGCGTATGCGGCGTGGACGATCGAGGAGTCGCTGAACGCGCAGAAGTTCGCCCGGGATTGGTTCGCCGGAGGCGCGGTGCCGATGGCGGAGTTGAAGAACACCGCCAAGACGATCGACCCTGAACAGGCCCGTGTCGCCCGCGAGCAGTTCCAGGCCGCGGTGTCTACCGGGGACCTGTTCGTGCACGGCGTGGACTGGGAGTACAAGCCGATCCAGGCGGTGGCCTCGCAGTCCGCGTTCATCGAGGCGCGGCAGTACGGCATCAGCGACATCGCGCGTTTCTTCGGCTGCCCCGGCGACATGATCGACGCCGCCGCGGCGGGCAGCAGCGTCACCTACGCCAACATCACGCAGAGGAACCTGCAGTTCCTGATCATGCACCTGGGGCCTGCGGTGGCCCGGCGAGAGGACGCGTTCAGCCGCTTCCTTGTCTCCAACCCGCGGTACGTGAAGCTCAACACCGACGCGCTGCTGCGGATGGACCCCACCGCACGCGCCGCGATGCTCAAGACGCAGATCGACTCGCGGACGCTGACGCCGGACGAGGCCCGCGAGTACGACAACCGGGCGCCGCTATCCGAGGCCGACTACGCGCAGTTCGACCGACTGTTCGGGAACCGCAACCCGGCCCCGGCCACCACACCCACACCACCTGCTGCATCGGGAGCATCGTCATGACCGCAATCACGCGGGCCGCCGCAGCGGCCGAACGAGCACACCACGTGCGACAGCGCGCCGACCGGCCCTCGCAGCGCCGCAGCGCCGAGCCGGCCGGGGCACGCGCCACGGTGCGCGCTGCCCTGTCCGGCATCCAGGTGAGGGAAGCCGGCGACGGGGGCGGCCTCCTGGAGTTCTCCGGGCACGCCTCGGTGTACGAGGCCGGCTACGAGATGTGGGACATGTTCGGCCCGTACAACGAGATCGTCTCCGCCGGGGCCGGCACCGACTCGCTTGCCCGCGCCGACCTGGACGTGCCGCTGGTGCTCGGGCACGACCAGCTGCGGCGCCTGGCCCGGACCACCACCGGCACGCTGACGCTCGCCGAGGACGGCACCGGTCTGTCGGTGCTCGCGCCCGCACTGGACCCCGCTGACCACGACGTTGCGTACATCGCACCGAAGCTGCGCTCGGGCCTGATCGACGAGATGTCGTTCGCCTTCCGGATCGAGTCCGGCCAGTGGTCCCCGGACTATTCGGAGTACCGCATCAACCGGTACGACATCCACCGCGGCGACGTCGCGATCGTCGGCTTCGGCGCCAACCCCTACACCGGCGCCGCAGTGCGAGCGCTGGCGGCCGCACCGTCGCGGGCGCGGGCGCTCCTCGAGATCGCCCTGAACCGCTGACCCCTTGAACTTCCCGCCGTGACTGGCGGGATCACTGCCCTGCGCTCTGCGCGCACGAGACCGCCCGGCGCTGTGCCTCGGGTGGCCGTCTGACCTGGACCGGGGCGTCTGGAATCCCATCGAGCAAGGAGATGACGAGCCATGACGCTCGCTGAACTGATTACCCAGGCGCGCGAGACCCTGAACACCTCGCTGGCCGCCCGCCAGCAGGAGCAGGACGCGCTGATGGCGCTGCGCTCCGACGAGAACCTGACCGAGGACGCCGTCGCGGCGCGCGTCGCAACCCGCGATGCGGCCGACGCCGAGGTGACCCGGCGGCAGACCGCCCTCGACCAGCTGGTGGCCGAGCAGGTCCGCGAGGAAGAGCTGACCGCACTTGCCGCGCGCACCACGCCGACCGGCAACCGGCCCCCGGCCTACGACCGCGCGGCGCGCGTCGGCGCCGAGGAGCGCACGTACCGGCCCGACCAGGACCGGCGCGGCTCCGCCTTCGAGACCGACGTCGCCGCGGCCTTCATCGGCGATTACGAGGCTCGCGACCGGCTCGCCCGCCACATGCAGGAAGAGCGCGTCGAGCGTGGCGACCAGCTGGTGCGTGCGGCCGGGACCGGCGCCTTCGCCGGCCTGGTGGTGCCGCAGTACCTCACCGACCTGTACGCGCCGGCCGCGGCCGCGCGCCGGCCGTTCGCAGACGCGTGCCGGCCGCACGACCTGCCGCCGCAGGGCATGACGGTCAACCTGTCGCGGATCACCACCGCGACCAGCACCGCCCTGCAGACGGAGAACGCCGCGGTATCCGAGACCGACATCGACGACACGCTGATGACCATCAACGTGCAGACCAACGCCGGTCAGCAGACCCTGTCCCGGCAGGCCATCGAGCGCGGCTCCGGTGTGGAGCCCGTCGTGCTCGACGACCTCTTCCGCCGCTACGCCTCGACGTTGGACGGCACGCTGCTCAACCAGGCCACCAACGGCCTGACGAACGTGGCCACCGCCGTCGCGTACACCGACGCCAGCCCGACCGTGGTGGAGATGTACCCGAAGGTGCTGGAAGGGCTGGCCGGCGTCGAGGCCGCGCTGCTGGACCAGGCATCCGGCGAGAACATCGCCGTGATGCACTCGCGCCGCTGGTACTGGATGCAGAACGCCATGTCGTCCACCTGGCCGCTCATCAGCCAGCCGGGCATCACCGCGCAGATGTCGGGCGTCAACCTCGGCACGACCTACGGCAGCGGCGTGCGCGGGACGCTGCCCAACGGCACCCCGGTCATCGTCGACAACAACATCGCGACGAACTACGGCGCGGGCACCAACGAGGACGAGCTCTACCTCGTCGACCGCAACGAGTGCCACCTGTGGGAAGACCCGAACGCCCCCATGTACATCCGGGCGGAACAGCCGAAGCTCGCCAGCCTCGGCGTCCTGATGGTCGTGTACGGCTACTTCGCGTACACCCACGCCCGCTACGCGCAGGCCCGCAAGATCGGCGGCACCGGTCTGGTGACGCCCACCTTCACCGGCGTCTGATCCCCCCGGCCGCGGCCCGCCGACACCGCGGGCCGCGGCTGCCACCTGCTCAGGAGGAAGACATGGCCGAGAAGCCCGAGACCACCGACTCGATGGTCGCCGCCCTGCTGCGCGAGCGCGCGGGCCTCGCCGAGCGCGGCCTGGACGACCGCGTGGCGCAGGTCGACGAGCAGCTCGCTCTGCGCGGGCACACCCCGCCCGGCGACAGCAAGGAGTCCGCGCCGGCCGGCCGGTCCGCGCCGCCGCGCGGCCGCCGCGCCCGCAGTACCGAGACGACCTGATGGCCAACGAGTACGGCAGCGTCGATGCGCTGAAGAAGCGGCTGAACATCGAGTTGAGCGACACGACCAGGGACGACCTGCTGCTCTCAGCACTGGGCGCCGCATCCCGGGGGGTCGAGCGGGCCACCGGGCGCCGCTTCTGGCTTGACCCCGCGCCGGTGGCGCGCGTCTACAACCCGCGCAGGCGCCTGGTGCGGGAGGTCGACGGCGAGCTGCTGCTGACCGACGACATCGGCGACACCACCGGCATGGTGGTGGAGACCGGCAGCGGCACCTCGTACACGCCCGTCACGGACTACGAGACGTGGCCCGAGAACGCCTTGGCAGACGGCAAGCCGGTGACCGGCCTGCTGCGCATCTTCGGCATCTGGGCCGTCCCGGGAATGCGGATCCGGATCACCACCCGGTTCGGATGGCCGGCGGACCCCGACCCGGTCACCGAGGCTTCGCTGATCCAGGCCGCCCGCCTGTACCGGCGCAAGGACTCCCCGGAAGGCGTCGCTGCCTCATCGGAGTGGGGCGTGGTCCGGGTTTCCCGCCGCGACCCCGACGTCTGGAACCTCATCGAGCCGTACATCCTGCCCGGCTTCGGATAGGGGGCACCGTGGATATCTTCGCCGTGCGCGGCGCTATTGCCAATGCGGCCAAGACGGTCGTGATGCCGGCTGGTACAGCCAAGCTGACCGCCACCGGCTACGCCACCGACGCCGTGACAACCCCGCACTTCTACGTCGGCGACTACACCATCGACTTCGACAAGACTTTCAAGCGCGGGCAGGACGACATCGAGTTCACCTGCGCCGTGCTGGTCAGCCGCTCCGATGACCTGTCGGGTCAAAAGATCCTGGACGGGCTGCTGTCCGGCAGCGGCCCGGGATCCCTCAAGACCGCCATCGAACGGGCACGCGGGGCGCCCGGCCAGTACGCGCTCGGCGGCCTGGCCGATGACCTGCACGTCACCCGGGTGCAGTCCTACCGCTTCTACGAAGTCGCCGGCACCCAGTACCTCGGCGCTGAGCTGACCGTCTACGTCATCGGAGAAGGGGGCACCTCATGAGCAAGATGGTCCTGCTCGACGTGCGGCTGTTCGCCGGCGGCGCGGACCTGTCCGGGAACTCGGCGAAGGCCGAGGTCATGGCGGAGGTCGAGGAGAAGGACGCCACGAACTACCGGTCGGCCGGCTGGAAGGAAGTCCTCGGCGGCCTGGCCTCCTCGACGATCAACGCTGAGGGGCAGTGGGAGGCCGGCGACCTCAGCAAGGTCGACGATGCGTCGTGGGCGCAGCTCGGCGGCGTGGGGCCCTGGACGATCGGCCCGACCGATGCCGTCGTGGGCTCTCTGGCGTACCTCGTGAACGCGATGCGCGCCTCGTACAAGCTGGGCGACAAGGTCGGCGAGGTCGCCCCGTGGTCGGGCAAGGCGGCCGGGTCGTGGCCGGTGGCGCGCGGGCAGATCGCGCACCCGCCCGGCACCGCCCGCACGACATCCGGGACGGGAACGTCCCTGCAACTGGGCGCCGTCCCGGCCGGGAAGCGCCTCTACGCCACGGTGCACGTCCTGTCGGTCGCCGGCACGGCCACACCGACCATCACCGCGCGCGTCGAGTCGGACAATGCGACCGGATTCCCGAGCCCCGTGACGCAGCTGACGTTCACCGGGGCGACTGTGCGCGGCGGTCAGATCCTGCGCACCGACGGCACGGCGATCGCCGACGACTGGTGGCGCATCGCTTGGACGATCACCGGCACCACCCCCAGTTTCCTGTTCGCCGCCGCACTCGGCATCCAATAAGAGGGAGGGCAGCCATGCCCAAGATGGTTCTGCTGGCCGAGTTCATCAGCATCGGCGGCAACGATCTGTCGACCTACGCCACCAAGGCCGAGGTCGCCGTCGAGGTCGAGGAGAAAGACGTCACGACCTACGGGTCGCTGGGCTGGAAGGAAGTCCTCGGTGGGCTCAAGTCCGGCAACATCGGGCTGGAGTTCAAGCAGGATTTCGCCGCGACGAAGCTCGACAGCATCATGTGGCCGCTCCTCGGGACGGTCGTCGCGTTCGAGGCCCGCGCCGATCAGGCCGTCGTCGGCGCGTCGAACCCGAAGTACACCGGGTCCGTGCTGATCAAGTCGTGGAACCCGATTCAGGGCAAGGTCGGCGACGAGGCGTCCACCTCGGTCACGTACCCGACATCGGGGGCCGTGACCCGGGCCATCGCCTGATGGCGGACAACCCGATCGACCTGTCCGTCAGCGCCGAGGGAATCCAGGCGCTGGGAAGCGCGCTACGGGCCGAGGAGGACGGCAAGCAGCTCCGCAAGGAGCTCGCGAAGAACATGCGCGACGCCCTCGCCCCGGCAGCCGAGCTCGCCAAAAGCGGCGTCATGTCGATGCCATCGTCCGGCCCTGGCACGTCGCCCGGGCTGCGCTCCGCCATTGCGAAGAAGATCCGCCCTGAGGTCAAGCTCGGCGGCCGGTGGACCGGCGCCCGCGTCAAGGCCAAGAAGACCCCCGGCGTCCGTGGCTTCGCGAACGCGCCCAAGCGCACCCAGCGCGCCTCCGGGTGGCGTACCCAGTCCTGGGGCAACGGTCAGTGGCGCACCCAGGTCGGCAAGCTCTCGTGGTTCGACCGGGCCATGGACGGCCGGCAGCAGCAGTACAAGGAAGCCGTGCATGCGGCCATGGAAGCGATGGCGCGGCGGATCGCCGACCGGGCCGGGGAGTAGGACC
Organism: Streptomyces sp. H39-C1; assembly: GCF_027158125.1. Lineage (NCBI taxonomy): Bacteria > Bacillati > Actinomycetota > Actinomycetes > Kitasatosporales > Streptomycetaceae > Streptomyces > Streptomyces sp. H39-C1. Next base: position 50,177 of record NZ_JAPVLS010000044.1, on the reverse strand, counting down.
GAATGTTCCTGGTGTACCAGCCGGAGGGCTCCGAGGAGCCGCAGCGGTGGTCGTACAACCCGCGCAAGCTCATGGATGTCGAGCGTGAGGTGATCGAGCGCCGCACGGAGATGACGTTCGCGGAGTTCACGCAGGCCGTCGTCAAGGGATCCAGCCTGGCCCGGCGTGCGCTGCTGTTCGTGATGCTCAAGCGGGAGCACCCGACCACGAAGTACGACGACGTGCACTTCCTGTGGGACGAGCTGAAGCTGGAGTACTCCAAGCAGGAGTACGACGTGCTTCTCGTGAATGCCTCCGACGAACTGACCGGGGAGACCCGCGAGGGGGTCCTCGAGAAGCTGCGCGAAGAGCAGGCGACGGCCTTCGAGGACACGGAACTTGAGGGAAAAGTCCAGCCGCCCGTCGTCGGCTAAGGCACCTCGGTAACGCCGCCCACTTGCTGGGCGTGCGTCCGTGGGAATGGCCCCTGCTGACCGTCGACGAGGCCGAGCACCTTCTGGACTGGCTCGACCAGTACGAGAAGGACATCAACGAGGCGAACGCCAAAATGCAATAGAGGGGGTGCCTCGTCATGTCGTCGGACACTTCCCTGGTCTTCAACATCGTGGCCCGCGACCGCGCGTCCGAGGTCATGGGCAAGATGAAAGACAAGATGACCGCCGCCTCCGCCGCCATCGGCGCCGGGGTGGCTGGGGCCCTGGGCGTGGGCATCGCCGCGAACCTCGACATGGCCACCGCGAACAGCAAGCTCGCCGCGCAGCTGGGCGTCGGGCCGGCGGAGGCAGCGCAGCTGTCGAAGGTCTCCGCGAACGTGTACGCGAACAACTGGGGCGAGTCCGTCGGCCAGGTCGACGAGGCCATCAAGGGCGTCTACCAGAACATCGGGAACACCGCCGAGGTCAAGAAGGGCCTGGAGGGGATCACCTCCAACGTGCTGGCCCTGTCCAGCACCTTCGACCAGGACCTCGGCGGCGTCACCAACGCCGTCGGTCAGCTCATGCGCACGGGCCTGGCGAAGAACGCCCAGCAGGCCATGGACATCGTCACCACCGGTTTCCAGAACGGCGCCAACAAGGCCGACGACTTCCTCGACACCCTCAACGAGTACGCGCCGCAGTTCCAGAAGCTCCACATGTCCGGCACCGACGCCCTCAACGGCATCACGCAGATGGTCCGCGCCGGCGCAAAGGACAGCGACGCCGCAGCCGATGCGTTCAAGGAGTTCGGGCTCCGCGCCATTGACACGGCGCAGTCCACCACGGACGCGTACAAGGGCCTGCACCTCAACGCGGACAAGACGCGCAATGCCATCGCCGCGGGCGGGCCGGCCGGGCAGAAGGCCATGCAGCAAGTTTTCGACGCCCTGAAGAAGGTCAAGGACCCGGTCAAGCAGAACCAGCTGGGCACCGCGCTGATGGGCGGGCAGTGGGAGGACACCGTCCGGGCGATCCTCCCGAAGATCGACCTCACGAAGAACGCGATCGGGGACGTCACCGGCGCCACGGACAAGATGGCCAAGACCGTCGGCGACAACCCGGCCGCTGCCTTCGAGACGTTCAAGCGGAAAGCCACGATGCAGCTCGCCGAGGTGGCCGGGAAGCTGGTCAGTTTCGGCATGAGCAACACGCAGTACATGCAGCCGCTGTTGATCACCCTCGGCGGCGTCGCCGCAGTCATCTTGGCCGTCCGCGCGGGCATGATCCTCTGGACTACGGCGCAGACCCTGTGGAACGGCGCGATGGCCATCGGTACCGCCGTGCAGTGGGCGTTCGATGCTGCGATGGCCGCGAGCCCCACGACGTGGATCATCCTGGGCATCGTCGCGCTGATCGCGATCATCGTTGTGATCGCCACCAAGACGACGTGGTTCCAGACCGCTTGGCACTGGGCGTGGGGGCTGATCGGCGGATCCGTCATGGCCGTCTGGGGCTGGATCAGGAAAAACTGGCCGCTGCTGCTCGCGATCATCACCGGACCCATCGGCCTGGCGGTCCTGATCGTCACGAAGAACTGGACCAAGATCACGGACGGTGGCCGCGCCGCCCTGAAGTGGTTCCAGGGTCTGCCGGGGCTCCTCGGCCGCGCCCTGTCCGGCGTCGCGAACATCCTGATGTGGCCCTTCAAGGCCGGGTTCAACGGCATCGCCTCGTTCTGGAACTCCAGTGTCGGCAGCCTCTCGTTTTCCGTACCGGGCTGGGTGCCCGGTGTCGGCGGAAAAGGTTTCTCCTTCCCGCACATGCCGTACCTCGCCAACGGCGGGCACATCATGAGCGCCGGTTGGGCGACGGTCGGCGAGCGCGGGCCGGAGCGTCTGTTCCTGCCCGCCGGCGCGACCGTGGCGCCGCTCACCCGGGGTGGTGCCGGCGGCGTGGTCACCGTCGTTGTCGAGCTTCCGGGCGAGGGGGACTTCGTGCGCATGTCCCGCAAGGCGGTGCGCGTGTACGGCCGCGGAAACGTCCAGGTGGCCTTCGGAACAGGGGGGTGAGAGACGCATGGCCTTTCCCCAGACGCCTAACGACGTCCGCACGGAGTTCCAACTCGGCGGCGTGTGGACCGACATCAGCGCAGACGTCTACCTGCGCAACCCCATCGCCATCACCCGCGGGCGCGCTGACGAAGGGACCCGGGCGGACCCCGCCAAGTGCCCGCTGACGATCAACAACCGGAGCGGTAAGTACTCGCCGAGGAACCCGACGGGCGCCTACTTCGGGATGATCGGCCGCAACACGCCGCTCCGGATTTCCGTACCTGCGGACGCGACGCACCTGCGCGCCGTCGGTACCGGCGCGAGCGAGATGACCACCCCTGACTCTGCGCTCCTCAGCATCGTCGGCGACCTGGACGTCCGCATCGAGGTCGCCCTCGACTCTTGGCAGAGCGAGCAAAGTCTGTGCGGGAAGTACCGGACCGCCAGTAACGACCTGTCGTGGGCCTTCCGGCTCACAGCGGGCGGGCTGCTGGAGCTGCGTACCACGATGGACGGGTTCGCTCTCTTCCCGGGATTCATCGACGCCATCTCGACCGTGGCCGTGTCGGCGCCTACCAGCGGCCGGCTGGCGTTGCGCGCGACGATCGACGTCAACAACGGGGCCGGCGGGTGCACCGTCGTGTTCTACACGGCCCCCGCGATCGGCGGGACATGGACGCAGCTGGGCGCACCTGTCGTCACCGCCGAAGTCGTGACGATCTTCGACAGTACGGCGCCGCTCGAGGTCGGCGACGTCACGGACCTCAGCAGCCCGATGAGCGGCAAGGTGTACGCGTTCCAGCTCTACGACGGGATCGCGGGCACGATCCGCGCGAACCCGAACCTGACCATTCAGGCGGTCGGCGCCACGTCCTTCGCGGACACGGCCGGTACCCCCAACACGTGGACAGTGGCCGCCACGTCGGGCATCTCCGACCGGGACTACCGCGCCCACGTTGAGGTCTCGGCCTGGCCGCAGCGCTGGGACGTTTCCGGCAAAGACGTGTACGTGCCGATCGAGACGGCGGGGACTCTGCGGCGCCTCGGCCAGGGCCAGGCACCGCTGCAGTCGACCCTGCGGCGAGGCCTGGTGACGCTCGCCGCGACTCCACCTGTCGCCTACTGGCCGTGCGAGGACGACGCGGGCTCGACCGTTCTGGCTTCCGGGCTTACCGGTGGCACGCCCATGTCGATCTCTGGGGCCAGCGATCTGGCAGCTGACGAGTCTTTCGCCGCCTCCAAGCCGCTCCCGCTCATCAACGGCGCGACGTGGACGGGCGCTGTAGCGCCCTACACCAATACCGGGACTCACCAGACGCGCTTCTGCCTCCGTATCCCCGCTGCGGGAGCGACGAACGGCGCAGTGATTATGCGGGTCCTCACCTCGGGCACCGTGGCCCGATTCGACCTCGTGTACGCCACGGCCCTGGGCGGGTCGGTGGGCATAAACGCCTACGGCGCTGATGGCACGCTGCTGGTCGCGTCCATAGTCAGCGCGGCGGGGGACGGCTACAACGGGGATCTTTCCCGCTTCGGCATGGCCATCAAGCAGGTCGGGGCCGACGTCCAGTTCGGCATGGAATCCACGTCGGTCGGGTCTGGCAGCGGCGGCGGCAGCATCGACACCGTGGTCGGGCGCACATGCGGGCTCGTGCAACGGGTGATCGTGGACCCCAACGGCAACATGGGCGCATCCGTATACGGGCACATCAGCGTCCAGACCGACGGCGGCGCCATCGCCGACCTGGCCGGTCAACTCAGCGCCTACATCGGCGAGACCGCCGGCCGTCGCATTCAGCGGCTGTGCAGGGAGGAAGCGATCCCCTTCCGGCCGGTTGGGGGCCTCGACGACTCGGCGGCCCTCGGCGCGCAGAGCGTCGCGACCCTGCTGACACTCCTGGATGAAGCTGCCGCCGCAGACCTCGGGATCTTGTACGAGCCGCGGGAAGTGCTCGGCCTGGCCTACCGGACGCGAGCGAGCCTCTACAACCAGAGCCCCACGCTGGCGCTGGACTACGTAGTACGCGGTGAGGTCACACCGCCACTGGAGCCGACAGACGATGATCAGAACCCTCGAAATGATGTCACCGCCAGCCGTAAGGGCGGCTCCTCCGCTCGCGCCTCTTTGAACACGGGGCCGATGTCCGTCCTCGCGCCACCTGCCGGGATCGGGCTGTACGACACGTCGGAGTCCTACAACGTCGCGGGAGACGACCAGCTCCTGGACATCGCCAGTTGGCGGGTACACGAAGGCACCTGGGACGAGGCCCGCTACCCGCAGGTGAACGTCGACCTGGCCGCAGGACCGCACCTGATCGCCACCGGCGCCAAGTCGCTGGACTGCGGCGACCGGCTCACTATCAGTCATCCACCCGCCGGCCAGCCCCCGGACACCATCGACCAATTCGTCGTCGGCTACACGGAGACGCTGGGCGTCTACGACTGGGATATGCAACTGAACTGCATCCCTGCTGGCCCCTGGACCGTCGGCATCCTGGACGATCCGGTGCTCGGGCGGGTAGATACGGATGGCAGTGTCCTGGCCGCAGCCACAACCGATACGGCGACCACCTGGTACGTAGCCACGACGTCGTACCCGCTATGGACCACCGACGGCGCTGAGGCGCCCCTCGACATTCGGGCCGGGGGTGAGACGGTCACCGCTACGGCCATCGCGAACGCCGCCGGGGACGCGTTCGGGCGCACCGCGTCCTCCGGGTGGGGCACCGCCGACTCCGGGCAGGCGTGGGCCAACACCGGAGGGGCGGCCGGGGACTACTCGGTCAGCGGCGGCCTCGGACGGCACTCCCTGACATCGGTGAACGTCTCCCGGTACACCACGATGCCGGGGCAGGGCTCCGACTTCGACCTCACCATCAGCATGGGCACCAGCGTGTTGGCGACCGGCGCCTCCCACTTTGAGCATGTCGTAGCCCGGTTCAACGGGACCACGGACATGCTCCTCGCCCGGTTGGAGTTCACGACCGCCGCCGGGGTGATCCTTGGGATCCGGAAGCGCGTCGCGGGTGTCGAGACGCAGCTCGCCACGATCACCACGTCGCTGACGCACGTAGCGGGATCCCTGTACGGGGTGCATTTCCAGGGCCTCGGGTCGCGGCTCCGCGCGAATGCGTGGCTGGCATCCGGGGCTGAACCGACGCAATGGCTGCTGGATATCACGGACTCGTCGGTCATGGCCGCCGGAGATTGGGGCGTGCGTTCCATTCTCGGGCCCGGGAATACCAACACCCTGCCGGTCACGGCCACGATCGACAATCTGGCGGTCGTGAATCCGCAGAAGTTCACCGTGGCCCGGTCCGTGAATGGAGTCGCTAAGCCGCAGCTTGCCGGCGCGGATGTCCGCCTCGCCCATCCGATGATCATCAGCCTGTAGGGAGGTGGGCGCATGACCTTCTTTGCGGGTCAGCGAGTCTCGGCAAGCCAACTGAATCCCGTGACCTTCAGCGGATATCAGATCGCCACTCAGTCCGTTCCGAACAACGCATGGACCGGCGCGACCTTCGACGGGGAATACGAGGACAGCCACGGGGGACATTCCACCGTCACCCTGAACGGGACCTACACCATTCCCGTGACGGGGTTCTACGACCTCGCGGCCGGATCTTCATTCGTGCCCAATGTGACGGGGCTCCGCGGGGTGAAGATCCTGAAGAGCGGAGTCATCATCAACCGGGCGACGTGCTACGCGGCTACTGGTCCGAGCGCGGGCGCTACTCCGTTTGTCGCTGTGAAGGAGAACTGTGTCGCTGGCGACACCATCACCGTGCAGATCTACCAGGTCAGCGGTGGGGCCTTGTCGACGCTCGCCAACGGCGAGGCGACATGCCATCTGGAGATTTCCCTGATCCGCCGCTGACCCACGCCACCCCGAGCCCCGCGCCGCCGGCCGGGGCTTCTTCATGCCCTGGAGGGCGCATGTCCACACCGGACTGGAAGAGACTCCTCGACCACGTACAGGCCGTACCGGAGCGCGTCTACGAGACGTGGCAGAGCGGCATCGGCTGGAACAACCGCACCGACTTCGGCAAGGAGTTCGGCGAGGACGGCTACGCCTGGTGCGTCATGTTCGACTGGGACATGTACCACGACCTGAAGTTCGACGTGATCGTGCCGAAGGTCGACAACGTCACCGCGTTCAGCACGTGGGCGCAGAAGCACAACATGTGGTCCGAGTACCCGTCCGTCGGCGCCTGGGTCAACCTGAACAACGGGGGCCACACCGAGCTCGTCGTCGGCTTCGACGCGGACACCGTGTACACCAAGGGCGGCAACAGCATCAAGGCCGGGGCCGCCGACAACGGGCAGGGCAACGGCGTGTTCGCCCACTCGACGCCGCGCCGTTCCGCCAAGGTCGGGGGCTACTTCGCGCCCCGGTTCCTCGACGGGCAGTGCCCGCCCACCGCGGACCCGCACGACCCGCGCGGCGGCAAGGCGGTCGCCTCGTACCGGTGGGCGCCGCCTGTCGTACCGCCGCCGGTGTTCCCGGGCCGCGAGTACTTCGGGCCTGGCGCGCACAACGTGCACGTCACCGAGCTCGGCAAGCAGCTCGTCAAGCGCGGCTACGGCAAGCACTACACCAGCGGGCCCGGCCCGTCCTGGTCCGACGCTGACCGGCAGAACGTGCGGGACTTCCAGCTCTCCCGCGCCGCCCTGGCCGGCGACGCCGACGGCCTGCCCGGCCCCCTCACCTGGACTCTTCTCTTCTCCTAGGAGGCACACGCAATGAACGAACTCGCGCAGAAGTGGGCTGTCGAGCTCAAGGTCAAGGCGATGACCGCGGTCAGCCTGCTGTGCGGTGTGGGCGTCGCGATCCTCAACGACGTCCAGGCCGACAGCAGCCTGATCCCCGGGCCGGCCTGGGCACAGGCCATGGTCCTGGTCCTGGTGCCGACCGTCACCAGCTTCATCACTGGCTACCAGACCAAGCACAGCCCCCGCTCCTGACAGAGGTGATCCATGCCTGATGAGCCGTCTCTGGGCGAGCTGGGACGGCTCATCCAGGCCCTGCGTGCAGACGTGCGGGACGACCTGGCGCAGCTCAACACCCGCCTGGACCAGGTCGTACCGCTCAACGTGTACACGATCGAGAAGGGCCTGCTCGTCGACCGGGTCACCGCGCTGGAGACAGCCCGGGTGAAGGACGCCGAGAAGGTGTCCGGGCTGCGGCGCTGGCTGATCGGCGCGGTGATCGTGCCGCTGATCGGCGTACTCATTCCCGTGCTCATCTTGCTGGTACAGGGGGCTGGATCGTGACGCGGAACGAGGGTGCCCGTCGACGACGCGATGACACGGTGACCGTCCTGGTCGCCATCCTGGTAGGCGCGCTGCTGGCCTGGGTGCTGGTCACCCTGCAGGGGCTGGCCGGCGACCTGCGCACCGCCAATGATGCGCGGGACCAGCTCGCCCGCCAGGTACAGCAGCTCGGTGCAAAGCCGGTGGCCGGCCCGCCCGGCAGCAGGGGTGAGCCCGGCACATCCGTGTCCGGCCCCCCTGGCCCGCAGGGTCCACCCGGTGCGGACTCCACCGTGCCCGGCCCGGCCGGATCGCCAGGCGCCCCGGGCGCCGACTCGACTGCCACGGGCCCGCCCGGATCCCCCGGCGCCCCGGGTACGGACGGCACCGGAGCCGCGGGTCCGGCCGGGCCCGCCGGCCAAGACGGGACGAACGGGCGCGACGGCGCTCCCGGATCCCCGCCGGCCGGCTGGACCTACACCGATCCAGCAGGCGTCGCGTACACCTGCAGCCCCGCCGCCGGCAGCGACCCGCAGGCACCCCGCTACACCTGCGCCCCGGACCCACCCGGACCCACCCCGACCGACTCACCGTCGAACGTGCTCGGCCTCGGCGCCCTGTTCGCGACCGCCACATACAGGAGGCTGTGATGCTGCTGGCCGCCGGCCCCGAGCTTGTCTGACCGATCCACCACAGCAATGCGCCCCACCGGCCTTCGGGCCGGTGGGGCGCATTCGTGCGTTCTACGGCTGCTCTATCGCGATCTCGTAGGCGATCTCCCAGCGGATGTCCGGCACGGTGATGTCCGCCGTCTCGACGGGCCGGCCGTCGGTGTCGTGGTAGGTGCGCTCAATCTCCATCACCATGTCGCCGACGGAGATCCCGAGCAGGTTCGCCTGCGCCTGGGTGGCCCGTGACGGGCGCGGGATTTCGACGGCCGTCTCGATGATGACGCCGATGGTCCGCATCCGCTCGACGACCCCGGCGCCTGCCAACGGCCCCATCTCCGGCAGGACGATCGGGGTGCCGTCCGTGATTGCCATCGGCTCCCAGGACTGCGACAGCTGTACCGGCTGGCCGTCGCCGAGGAACTCGTAGCTGGTGTGCACGGTCAGATCGCCCGGCGCGATGGCGAGTCGCTCCGCGATGTTCGGCGGCGCTGGCACGCGGGCGGTGCTGCGGGACTCCCAACTACCGGCGCGGCCCTGCTCCTTCATGTCCGCGCGGAACGGTGAACCGCCACGGCGTTCGCGGTGCCGGGAGCGGACCATGCGCAGGCGCTCGCGCGGCTGCCGGACGTAGGTTCCGGATCCGGCCCGGCCCTCCAATACGCCCTCGATGATGAGCCGTTCCATCGCGCGCTGCAGGACGTTGCGACCGGTGTCGTAGTGCTCGGCGAGCTGGGCTCGTGAGGGCAGCTTCTCGCCGACGGCCCATTCGCCGGCCTTGATGCGGCGGCGCAGGTCATCGGCGACGTGCAGGTAGGGCGCCTCTCGTGGCATGCGGCTCTCCGTGCTGCCCCCTGTTCCGGGGGCTGGCTGTACCGGTGCTGTCGACGTTGACAAGTTACTCCATCAGGTTCAGGCTAATGAATTAGCACCACTCACCGTGATCATGCGTTCACCAAGGGGATACCTGTGCGCGCCAGCGTCTCGCATATCGCCGCAGGGCTCGCCGCAGCTACCGGCAACGAAGTCACCCGCACCGACCTGCCGAGCGGATCCGTCCGCCTGGAGGTCGAGATCCCGGGCGACATCAGCCCGACCGCCCGATACGCGGTCCTACTCGCCCTCGCGGACGCCGACAGCTACGGCCACGGCCGCAGCCAGGACGCCCAACGCGTGTGGGCCATCATCAACACAGAGGGCAATCCGTGACCACCCAGCAGGCGGAACCGCAGCAGCCACCGCACCCCGGGCTGACGCTCGGCGTCTACCGGGTGGACGAGGACGGCAACCGGACGAGCGTCCAACCCGCGCGACCTGTACCGGCCGGCCTGGTGCCCATCACGGGCCAGTGGCCGCTGTGCGTCTGCAAGCGGTGCCGCGCCGGGGACCCCGTCCGATAGACCCCGCCCCGGCCGATGGCCTGGACAGCGAACCGGCCGGGGCGGTGCACATGCACGACGGCGCGGGGCCGAACCCCGCACCCATCGGCACAAGGAGCAACCTATGCGCGCCCAGTTACCCGCCGACACCCAAAGCGCGGCGACCAATCGCATGACCGACGTGCGCGACATCCTCAGCGCCGACCAGTTCGCCGGCGTCACCAAGACCGTCCGGGACAACAACCCCGGCATGGCCGACGACATGGCCGACCGCATCGTCGGCGAAGCCCTCAAGTTCGTCGTAGCCGCCGCGCGGTACCCCGACGTACCCCTGGCACCGAGCCGCGTCGTCGACGAGGGCTGGCATGCCCTGATCCTCCACACCCGTCTCTACGCCAGCCTGTGCGAAAGGTTCGGGGTGTTCGTTCACCACACGCCCGGCTACGACCCGACGTTCTACGATCCGGAGATCCTCGACCGGACCGGCGCCACGATCGGCGAGGCCGGCTACGCGGTCGACATCGACCTGTGGCGCAGCCCCACCGACGGGCTCGTCTCCGTCGCGGCAGAGTGCCAGCACTCCCCGGAGTGCGCCATCCTGCCCATGCCCGAACCCCGCGACCCGCGGACCTAGGCCCGGGGCTCGCGCGTACCCTCGTACCGGAACGGGAGGACATCCAATGCAGCAGTGGACCAACCCGAAGTACGCCGACCTGGTCGCCGCGATGAAGAGGGCGCAAGCCACCGCCGGTGACCGGTCGCGCGTGTCCGGTACGAGCGTCAGGCCCAACACGATCCGCGGGTTCGTCATCCCCGGAACGCCGCCGGCCGCTTAGTGCGGAGTGGGAACAGCAGTGCCAAGAGGCCCCGCCCGGTAGCGAATCCCGGGCGGGGCCTCGTCTGTTCGAGGGTCTCGACCTGCGGGGGAGTGGTCCTAGATCATCGGCATCTCGGGCCAGCAGGGGGCCAGCAGGCGATCAAAAGGCGGCCCCTCAAGTTGAGGGTGCCGCCTTCGTTGTGTGCCCCGTAGCAGGTCACATCGTTTTGTCAGATGTAGCGCAGGGTGGGGCGGGTGGGACTCGAACCCACGACCGACGGATTATGAGTCCTTTGAGGATCTTGGCGGCCCTTGTCTATACGCGCTCGTTCATGACGTTTTTGCTGGTCAGAAGGGGTAGGCCATGCCGACTCCCTGTGCTCTTTGTCGGTCTGTTCCTATCCTTGTGTCCCGACTGCGTCCCGAATAGGTCCCGGATGGACGAGGACACCAGGTTTTCCAGAGGTCGCGCCAGCTCGGAGAGTGGACTCGAACCCGCGACCGACGGATTTCCCTTCCAACGCGCAGAAGCTCCGCCCCTGAACCGGGGCGGAGCCTCTGTGGCCATTTGTGCAGGCCAGACGTTGTATTGCTACCTTACCCGGCCGAGCCCTCCCCTTCCAGCGTGAGTTGCATGGCGCTGGGCGGCTGCTGCTTCCGGCGCGCCGTGTGGAGGATGAACCCACCACCAGGGGCCGCGCCGGCCTCGTGACGATCAAACGGCGGTACAGCGTAGAGCCGAAGCGGTCCGCCTGCGTCGAACCAGTCATGGGGGTACCTGGCCGTCACGTGACACCACCAGACTCTGGACCCTTTGGCGGTCGGCGCTCGGTCCAGGATCGGGAGATCGCGCCACTCAGGATGGGTGTGGTCGTGAGCGTCTTCGATCGCTGTATCTCGGCGTCGCTGGTCCGGCCCCTCCCAGGAACAGGCAAGGCAGGCTCCGCGGTGCAGCCACCGGGCGTCGGTAATGATCTTGTATATGGACGTTGCCGCGTGACGGGCGCTGGGTTCCGGCGGTGTGCCGAACTGCGTGGTGTAGCCGGGGTCCCCGTACCCGATGGACCAGGTCGTACGAAGAACTTCTCGGTCGGCGTTTCGGAGACTGGTGTAGTGGCGCTGGCGGGCTACGGCTCCGGTGTCGTTGCTCATGGCTCTCCGGTAGGGGCGCGGCGTGGCCGCGCCCCTTGTTGAGTCGAACAGGTCAGTTTGTGCTGGCCTTCGGGCGACGCTTGGGCGCGCGCTTCCGGGGGCGCGGACTCACGGCTGGTTTGGGCTGGTCCTCGACTTCGCCGGTGTCTTTCTCGGCTTGGGCCGGTTCGGATGCAGCGCCTGCTTCGGACTGAGCGTCGGGCGCTGGCGTCGGTTCGCCCGTACGCTCCGGCTCGGCCTCGACGTCCGACTCCCGTTCGGCGTCCGCTTCGGGGGCGACCTCAGCGACCGGGTCGGGCTGCGTTCCCGGCTCCGATTCCAGTTCGGCGTCCGCTTCGTGCGGGACTTCGGCGACAGGCTCGGGCTCCCGCTCGGCTTCGGCGACCGGCTCAGGCTCGACCTCCGGCGCGCCTTCGCCATCGACGACGGGGACGGCGGCCGGCGCGGTGTCGCGTTCGGCGGTGACGGCCGCGAGGGCGTTGTCGAAGAGGTCTATCCACGGTCGGTGGCCGACGTAGTGGGGTTTGTACTCGAAGGCTGGGAGGAGGTCTTCGAGGGTGCGCAGGATGATGACCGCGGGTTCTTCGTCTTCCTCGGTCACGAGGCTGGCCGCCTTGTTGTAGCGGCGACCTTCGTCGAGGCGCGCGGCCATATGCGCCTCGTAGGCTGCGTATTCGGCGGGGGTGGCGCTGTCGGGAAGCGCGGGCGCAGCGTTGCCGGTGATCCAGAGCTGGACGGTGGCTCCGCCGAGGATGGGGCGGAAGCTGATGGCTCGTCCATCGCTGTAGATGAGGTGGGCTGCGCCGTCGGCGGGCGCTTCGGGGTCGAGAGTCCAGTCTCCGCCGAGGCTCTGGACGAGGGTGACCGCGGTTTCTCGGACTGCGGCGTCGGTGATGAGCATGCGTGTCTCCAAGAGGTCTGCTGGTGGGCCTCGGGCCCGCCCGGCGTGGGGCGGGCCCGAGAGGGTTATGCGGGGCGCACCTCGTCGCCGTCGTCCAGGAGCATCGAGAGGGTGGAGCCGCTGTCCCAGGTGACGTAGAGCTGGGCGAGGTTGGGGTCGTACCGGTGGACGGTCCCTTCGTCTCCTTCGGTGAGGTCCGTGTGCGGGTCGGTGGTGTGGATGAGGGCGATGCGGTCGCCTCGCTTGTAGGTCATCGGGAACCCCTTCGTTGCTTCTATTCTATATGCATTTAGGGTGGGGTCAAGATCGCCAGCGAGAGATTTGGGGGGTGTTTTCCCTGGTCAGGCGGCTACCTTGCGCACCAGGGCTTCGACTTTCTGCAGTGCCGCCAGGAAGGCCGCCTGAGAATGCAGCTCGTCACGCCGCTCGAATGCGCCGCGTGCCCGCTCGGCGGCCTTTGCGATCAGGTTGCCATCGTGCAGGGTGTCGCCGCAGGCGATCAGGACGTGCGGGCCCAGGTCCCAGATGATCGCGTTGACGGCGGCCCCGGCGGCAGCGAGTTCGTCGATGTCCGTCAGCGACCATCCGAACTCGTGCGGGTCGACGTTCCTCTCCCGCATGACCTGTGCAGCCGCGCGGTACATCCCGCCGGTGCCACCGGCGGGCTCATCGAACTTCATCCCCGGCGTGAGGTTGTCGTCGAGCAGCATCCGAGCCATCAGCTCGGCGATCTCCGGCGGCGTATGAACCTCCGCGAGAGCGTCGTGGGCCCCCTTCGAGCGCATGATGGCCAACAGGGCGCCCATCACGTCCGTGGTGGATCGGTAGTACGGGTCATCGTTGCTGGTCAGGTGGAGCAGGCCCTTTGTGAGAGCGGCCTCGACCACTGCCCTGACGGCGCGGGCGCGCGTCGGTCCGGGATTTTCGTCCTCAACCCATTTGTGCAGTGGCGTGGCTCGGTCGATCAGGTCCGGGCGCATGACCCACCAGCGCGCCCAGCATTCACGGAATGCGGTGAGGAGCTGGTCGTCATCAAGGCTCAGCCACCAGTCGGCGGCGAGGTAGGCGTCAGGGCCGCGCAGTGGCCACAGGGCGAGCGTGGCCACCACGCCCATGGGGACTTCGATGCCCGGTCCGCCTTGGGCGTGATGCCAGGCGTAACTGACGGCCTCGGCGATCTCGAAGGCGGTCGCGTGTGGGTTCCTCTGCGTGGGGCGGTAGCGGCCCAGCGTGGCCTTGACGGCAACCGGCTTGGGGCGGGGCTGAGGCGCGACGGGGGTGGGCGCCGGCGGGAGGCCGGTGAGGTATCGGCGGGGCGTCGCCGCGGGGGCGATAGGGGCTGGCGGCTCGTCGGGGGTGGCCGCATCGGCGAACAGGTCGAGCTGGCTCATGCCGTTTCTCCTGGATCAGTGGGTGTCGGGCGCGTGGCTGTACGGCGGCCCGGCCGTATCCGGGCCGCCGTACAGCCGGGGTCAGCGCGCTGGGCGCTGCACGCGGCGGAACGTCGCGGCGGCCCCCTCGGGGTGCGCGCGTGCCGACGGCGCGGCGTGGCGCAGCAGTTCCGCCAGGTCCTCGGTGGTGACCTGGGTGAGGATGCCGGTGAGGCTCAGGTGCCGCAGATGAAGCGAGCGGAACGGGTATCCGAGGGCGAGCGTGAGCACGATGTCCGGGATGAGCTGGTCGGTCCGCTCGTCGTTGAGGCTGAGGCACCGTCCGATGTGGCGCATCGCGTCGAGGTTCCCGAGAGGGGCCGTGGGCGGTACGGCCTGGTGGGCTCGCTGCGCGAGGGCCATCTCTCGCTGCACGTACGCCTCCCAGCTCAGGCGGGAGTCGGCCTCCCGGCCGTCGGCCAGGAGGGCACTGGCCGTGAGGGTGGCCTTGAAGCGGGGCGTCCGCAGGGCCGTTTCCATCCACTCGGCGGGCGTGAACCCGGCCCCGACGACGACGGGGTTGCGGGACTGGGCGTGGAAGTGCTCAAGGGTGGCGAGCAGGGCGCTCTCGGCAGCAGCGGGGTGGACGCCCAATCGGCTGACCAAGCTGGCGCACAGGATCTGTGACGCGATGGTGTGCATGTTCGTCTCCAAGGGGTCTAGGCGGTGCGATAGTTGGCAGCGATGTAGGCATCCGCGTCGGCCAGGCGTGTCGGGCTGGCGACGAGTTCTTCGGCCCAGATGCGGAGGGCGACGTTGCCCGCGGTGTCCGCGTCGGGCGCGGCGATGACGTAGGCGAGCTGGTTGGCTTCTCGCAGCTCGGCGCACCGCTGGTCGTGTGCGGAGTCGTCGCCGGGCGGCCGTTCGACCGCGACGACTTCCATCTCGGCAGGGTTGGGCTCTCGGTAGATGACCCACCAGGACGGCTGGGGCGAAGTGGTCACGGTTCTCTCCTTCGTGTGTGGCGGCGTTGGCGGGCGGGTCAGCCCTGGACTTCCAGCGGTGGGTAGTGGATGAGGAGTTCAGCGATCTCGCGGCCGATGTGATCCATGAGGGTGCGGATCTGCTTCCTGTCGCCGCCGAGGTAAAAGGCCAGGTCCAGGACCTGGGGGGCGGCGGTGTAGTCGAGGAGCTGGCGGTACTGCTGCTGGGTGAGCGTTGCGAGGTCGTCGGGCCGCAGTGCCCAGCACGCGGTGGCGGCGCTGTCGATGAGGTTCGCGGCGGCGCGGAACGTCGCGTCGTCGGGTTGGCGGGTGGCGATGACCAGGAACATGGCGCCGAAGTGGTGCTCCGGGGTGTTGATGACTGGCGTCGGGGGTCGGGCGGGCATGGGTCCTCCGGTTCGGGTGGGCGCACCACAACCCAATGCTTCTTTTCTATGGGCATTCGGGGTGTGGTGCACCCGTGATCAGGTCGGGAAGGGCTGGCCTAGCTGCGGGAGAAGTCCACGACCAGGGCTGTCGCGTTGTCAGGGGCGTCCTCTGGCCCGGCGGCCTTCAGCGCGTCGGCGACGCACATCGTGGCCGCGTCCTTGGCGTCGGTGGCGAGGTCGAGGATGTCGCCGACTTCGCGCCCGCGCCGCTCCAGCGGGGCGTGGACGCCGTCGGTGCACAGCAGCAGTCGGCGGGCGTACTTCCGCTCGACCACTCCCGCCGTGATGGAGCCGCGCATCAGGCAGGAGGTGATGAAGTCCCGGTCGTACGGGCCGGGGGTTCGGCCCCGGGACCGCTGCTCCTCGGCGAAGTTGTGGTCACGGGTGAGCGGTACCGCCGTGCCGATCGGGGTGAGCCGGTAGGCCCGCGCGTCGCCGCACCAGGCGAAGCGGATGAGCGGCGAGCGGTGGTCTGCCACGGCGACGACCGCAACGGCGCTGGGGTCGGTCGCGGGGTCGAAGCCCCAGCGGCTTTCGTTGCGGGCCTCGATGCGCGCTGCCGCGAGGGCGCGGGCGGGATCGCAGTACAGGGCTGCGACGCGGGCGACGCGCGGTGCGAACTTCTGGGCGAAGCGGCGGGCTTCGGGGGTATCGCCGACGCCATCGAGCACGGCGAAGGCCCAGCGACCGCTGCCCTTGTCGCGCTTGACGGCGTAGGCGTCGCACTGGTGGGCGCGCCCGCCGCGATGCTGCGCCACGCTCACGTCCGGCGCCACGGCGAACGTGCCGGACAGCAGGCCGGCGGCGCGGCGCACGGCGTCGGCGCTCAGCGCGGGCAGCGGGGTGAAGTCGCCGGTGCGGTCGGCGGGGCCGGTGATGACAACGGGCCCACGCAGGACGGGCGGGCGGCTTCCGCTGGTGACGCTCATCCATGCTTGTCCGGCGACGTTGTTGACCGTCTCCCTGTTCTGCCCGACGTGGACGACGGCCCTGCGGCCAAGCGGGTAGGCGCGTGCGCCGTGGACGTAGAAGCGGATGCAGCGCAGTTGGTCGGGCCGGTGAGAGTCGAGCATGATCTCGTCGACTTGACCGTCGGGCTGGACGAGCAGCGCGGGGGTTGTGGCGATCACTGGAGCGGTCCAATCGTGCGCGGGGCTAGACCCCGGGGGTTCGACGGCAAAGGGATGGCGATGTCGCGGGCGTCTGGCAGCGGGTGGACGTAGAAGTAGCCGGGCGGATGGGTGCGGAGGTTGGCCAGCCGGGCGAGGAAGGACACGTCGCCGATGAGGGGGCCCCACGCTGCGCCCGGCTTCTGGAGCAGGTCGAACTGAAGGAGGAGCCGCCCGTCGTCGCCGTGCAGACGCCACAGGGCGTACTCCCCGGGGCCGTCGGTCTGGGTGGCGATGATCGTCTTGATGCGCGGCTCGATCCCGGCCGCGGTCGCGCAGAGGCGTCTCAGCACCGCCCGTGAAAGGTCGCGGGTGGCCAGGCAGACCTGGCGGTCCGCGATCGGACAGGGGTCGATGGGTGTCACGTGTGTCCTCCTTGGCATAGGGCTGCCCGGCGGCCGGGATACCGGCCGCCGGGCAGGCGGGTCGAGCTATCAGGCCAGGCGGGTGCGCATCGCGATCAGGGCGCTGATTGCGATGTCGAGGTCAACTCCGTGCTCACCACCTGCGAGGTTGTCCGCGAACGGGGCCGCGAGGGCGACCATCGCTGACAGCACCTCCTGAGGCACGAGGGAGGCCAGCATTTCGGTGTCCATGCCGTGCGCGTTGGCGTTCAGGCCGTCGGCGAAGGAGGCTGCAACCAGCTCGGTCAGGGCGCCCGCCTGCGCAGACTGAAGGCTGGCGCCGTAGGCCGAAACCTGGGTGCGAACGGCCTCGGTGGTGATGTCGATGGTCTTCATTGGGTACCTCTCGGGCTTGCGAGCCGGGCCTTTCCCGTCCCTCTTATGGTTCTATTCTATATGCATTAGGGGGGTTTGCAAGATTTCGGGTGCTTTTTCTTTCCTGGAGACCGAGCTATTTCCGCAGCTCAGCGGCGGTTTCGTCCGTCGCCAGCTCCCTTACATGGAGGACGAGGCGCGAACCGCTGACCACATGTCCGATCCTCATGTCCGGCCCGACGACTCGCGTGTGATCGTCGTCCTCCAGGACGCCCTGGTCCACGAGTCCGTCCACGCACGCCTTGAAGCTCGGGTACCAGTTGGCCGGATCGCGGCGCCCTCGGTCGTCGGGGTGCAGCACGCCGATGATGTGGGCCCTCTCCAGAACGGGCAGTTCCCGCGAAGCCGCCCAGGCCGCGCGCCGCAGAACCCTGGTGATGTCCGCGCGGCGGAGGTGGTGAAGCCGCTGGTTGGAGTTGAGGAGCAGCAGCCGCGGGGACAATGCCACACGGAAGCGGCGCCCCGGCATCCCGTCGAACCAGTCAGTCGGCTCAGGCGCAGGCTGCTGGAGCTGGAGCGTCGTGGGCGGCGGGCCGGAAGCCAGGGGGGCGTCCTCTGGCGCGTATCCGCTCTTGCGCCTGGTCCCCGCTCCGGTGACAGCCGTGGGGTGAAGGCTGGAGGCGAGGATGAGGCGCTGGCGGGCCCCGGTGGCCGCGTCGGCGACCAGGGCGCGCATGTCCCCTTCCTCGTACCGAACGATGCGGATGCGAGCACTGTCCTGCGGGTGGCAGGCCGCGAAGAAGCGGCCGTTTCGTATGTGGCTCATGGGCGTTCCCGGTTCACCAGCGTGACCATGGTGGGCTCGGTGGCGACGATCCTCAGCACGCCGGCGCGGGCGAGTCGCAGCGCGAGGGAGGCAACCCGCCCTCTCGGGTGGTTGGCGAACCCTGCGCAGATGGCGGGGGCTTCCGTCCCGAGCGTCTGATGGCAGACGATGTGCCCTTCGTCAGCCACGGCCTTCTTGACCATGTTCGCGACTCGGCCGGGTGCCAGGTTCATGAGGTTGCCCGGCCGGAAGATGCACGTGGTGCAGCGGTCGCCGCATACCCGGACGCTCCAGGTCGCCGGGTCCGCGACGTCATCGCGCAGCCTGTCGGCCGAGCCCGTGGCAGCACCGTTCACCGGTGGGCCCCCGTGGTGGCCGCGATCACGGCTTCTCCGGTCGCCGCCAGGAGCGTGTGCATGCACGCAGGCCACAGGTCTGGGTCGCTGGAGGTGTACGCGGCCTGGTAAAGCGCCACCGCCGTGTCCTTGTCGTTGTTGAGGGAGGCGGCGAGGAAGCGGGCGGCGAACAGATGGTGCGGGGGGACGATGTCCTCCGGACGCAGGTCGCCTACGGTCCGAATGCCCCAGAAGCAGGCGTGGGAGCGGGGGCCGTGCATCTTCGTCAGCGCCGCCGTGGCGATGGTGGCGATACCGCAGGCGACCCCGTACATCATCGACGGCGTCTGCGTCTCCGCCAGCGTGGCGAGGATCTGCGCGGACTCCTCATGGCGTCCCTCCACCCAGCTTCCGACCGCCTCCCAGACCTGGTCGGCTATCTCCTCGTGCATCAGCACACCTTTCCGTTCGTCATGTCGTAGCGGGGTATCGGGCCGCCCCGGGTTTCTCCCGGGGCGGCCACGGCTAGAAGGTCAGGTGCGGGGGGTCTTGGGGGCCTTCTTGATGGCGCTGCCCTCGTCCGGGAGCTGCTTGGTGCCGTCGACCAGGGCCTTGAAGGAGGCTCCGGCGCGGAAGCGGACCGCGCGGGTGGCCTCCACCTGTACGCGCAGTCCGGTCTGCGGGTTGCGCGCGAGCCGCGCCGGACGCGCCACGGGTTCGATCGAGCCGAAGCCGGTCACGCTGACCCTCTTCCCTTCGGCCACTGCGCGGACGATCGAGTCGAAGACGGCTTCCACTGCCTCTGCGGCGACGGTCCGGGAGCCGATCTTGGCGGCGACGTCCTCGATGAGGAGCTGCTTGTTCATGGTTTTCCCTGCTGTGAGTTGGGGTGAGGAACGTGGCCGAGGTCAGGCGGCGGACTCGTCGAGCGCCAGGGCCCAGTGGTTGGCGGCTCGGGGAACCGCTCGGGCGACATAGGCGACGGCCTCCACGGGGATGTCCGCGTAGCTGCCGTAGGTGCGGCGGCACAGGTTGCCCTGGGCGGTGGTGACCGGATTGGTGTGCGAATCCGCGTCGTTGCTGCCGATCAAGTGCGCCCACCGCTCGTAGACGCCCTCCTGGGGCTGGTGCATGTGCAGCCGGACACCCATGCCGTACTCCACGCCGTCATGGAAGTTCGCTGCGAACTCGATGCCGGGCGCGGGCAGATCCGGGTTGAGCTGCGCGATGAGCGCCACGGCCGCGACCGGGCCGAGCAATTCGCGCATGGGTCGTTGGTCGGTCATGCGTCCTACTCCTTCGGGGGATCAGGCGACGTCGGGCAGTTCGAGCTGCTGTGCGTCCGGGTCGTCCTCGTCGTCCAGCGGGTTGGGCCCAGGGATGTAGAAGGGCTCGCAGTTGGGGCACTGCTGCTCCACAGCGCGGCGATGGGCGCGTGATCCGGCGGCGGTTCCGCACGACTTGCGGATGACCGCCGACGGCAGCTCGGATGGGTCGGCGTCCGGCAGGGCGTGAACTACGACGCCGTTGAGCCAGATCCGACCGCCGCAGACGCCGTCGAAGTCGCTCTTGGCGGGCAGTACCTGCCGGATGCAGGCGGCTCGGTAGGGACAGCCGCCGCAGACGTAGAGGACGGGTTCGCAGATGGCGACCAGGTCTTTGCCGGTCTTCCACCGGTTGTCGGCCACGGCGAAGTCGGTATCGCCCCAGCACGGCGCGTGCTCGGTGACGTGCGTGCCTGCCAGGGCGCTGCGAGATCCGGTCACAGGACGGGCTCCAATCGCTGGCCTATCCACCGCGCGACGTTGACGGAGACGGCGTTGCCCGCCTGCATGGTCTGTTCCGCCTGATTGCCGTAGACGACGTACTTCCCGGGGAACCGCTGGCCTTCGAGCTGCTCGCGGGGCTTGAGCATGCGGAAGTAGCAGTCGGCGATGTCCGGCGCGGAGCGGACCAGGGCGGCCGAGTCGCGGGTGGACAGGGTGTGTACGGGTTCGGCGGCGGTCTTGACCGCGGCCTTGCGGTACGGCACGACGAGGGTGTTCCTCGCCCGCTCGGGCACTCGGCCGGCGTGGGTGACCAGGCCGTGGTGGTTGCCCTGTGCGGTGACCCCGCTCAGCGGGTTGCTCGCGGGGCTGGCGGTGGCGTGGTTCCGGAACTCGACGATGAACGGGTTGACCGTCAGGAGGGCTTCGCTCTCGCGGGTGGTGCGAGTGCGCAGGGGCACGTCGACGGGGACTGCGTCGGTGTTCCACGAGCCGCCGGTCGGCACCAGGAGGGCGTCACCCTGCTTGGCCGTACGGGTCGGCAGGGGCCGGTCCTCGACGGCGTACGCGCGGTCACCGCCCTCCTTGCCGTGGGTGAGGGTGATCGAGCTGGGGCGGTACGGGAACTTGATGAGGCCCGCGCGGATGCGGTCCATCGTGGTTTCCACGAGGGGCTTCTTGCGGTCGCCGATGCGCGTGCCGAGGTCGTCCCAGTTGATGATGTCGCTGGCCGGGCGGACGTACGGCTCAACCATGGCGTGGCGGCACCGGCTGTTGGGGCAGCGGTAGATGTAGTCGCGCCGGTACTTCCCGATCCGTACGCCTTCGACGTTCCACGCCTGAACCGCGTGCACGTCTTCGCCGCAGTCCACGCAGGGCGCGAGCGGCCTGGGTGCCAGGTCCGGCTTGCGCATGGTCTTGAGGGTGAAGACCACGTACATCCGGTCGCGCCACTGCGGGGCGCGCAAGTTGACGTCGTCGCCGATGTGGGCGCTGCTGACGCACACGATCTGGTACTGGTAGCCGAGCAGTTCCATCGCTTCGAGCCATTTCGGGAACAGAATCCAGTCGAGGCCGAACTCGACGACGTTCTCGACGACGATGGCCTTGAACCGCTTGGCCTCGGCTGCCCGGACGACACACCAGCCGGTGACCCGGGTGCGTTCGAAGGCATCCTTGGTCAGGGCCTCCCAGTCTTCGCCCTCGTCGATCAGGTCGAGCAGGTTCATCTGGTTGGTCTCGCGCCGCCGCCCGCCCGCGGGGCTGATCTCAGTGCAGATGACCGAGGCCCACAGGACGTCGGCGTTGGGCAGGTAGCGCATCGGGAAGCCGGAGATGTCGATGCAGGCGTGATCGGCGTTGCGGTGGTTGGCGGCGTGCGTGTCGATGGCGAGCTGCCAGTGGTTGATCCCGAGGATCAGTTCGTATCCGGCTTCAACGAGGCCGGTGCTGCTGCCGCCTGCGCCGCACAGCAGGTCTATGACTGTGGCCATGGTGGTGGTCGTTCTCCAAGAGGTCTGCGAAGCCCGGCCCCGCGTGCGCGGGGCCGGGCGGCGGCCGGGATCAGTACGTGCGGAAGCCGCTGTGGGTCCGGGCTCGGCGCAGGAACGCCGTCCAGCGCCCCCACGTCGGATCGCCGACGGGCATCTCGGCGATGTCCGCGTGTGGGTGGGCCTCGTAGGCGGTCAGCGCGGCACTGATCTCCGCGACGGTGACGAGGAAGCCGTCGTTGTTCGCGAGCTTGAAGGTGGGGATGCCGGTCGGCTCGGCCTCCGCAGCGTCCATGACCGCCTGGTACGCGGCCCGGTACTCGGCTATGCGGTTGGCCGTTGCCTGATCAGGCTGGGTGCCGTGCTGGAAGTCCTCCACCGCCAGGCCGTAGGCGGAAAGAGCTGGGGCGGACGGGACGGGCAGCTCGGTGAGCATGCCGAAGTTGTTCATTGCGTCGAGCGTTCGCGGCATCGCGAACCACCCGAAGTGGAAGCAGTTCTCGTTGCCTTCGGCGAGTGTGCCGTCAAGGTTCTGGACGTACATCTGGAATCCCACGGGTTGTTCTCCAAGAGGTCTGTGACCGTCCGGCCCGGGGCGGGCGGGCCGGACGGTGTTCAGCGGTGGGCGGCGTGTCGGTGGTGCTGCTGGCCGCAGGTGGTGCACCTCGGAAGCCGCTCGCGGGCCTCCCAGCGCAGTTCGTCGACGACGAGCACGGCGAGGCCGGCGGCGACGCCGAGGGCGAGCGCGAGCAGCGCGAACGTGGCGGTCATCGCGTCACCTCGTCGCGGGCCGGGCAGGGCTGCATGAGCTGAAGGCAGGCGATGAACACGGCGTGGGCGTCGTTGGTCTTGAGCGCGTTGTCCAGCGCGGCCTGAGCGCGGGCCCGCTCCTCGTCGTTCTGCACGTGGGCGATCACGCAGGCGCACGGGCGCTTGGCGGCCTCCTCGGCCGCGCTCGGCTGCTCCGCTTCCGCGCCGGACATCAGGCGCTCACCTGGCCGACGTGGGCGAGGTAGACGGTGACGATCTCGCCGCTCAGCTCCCAGATGGTCAGCGGCCAGTCGGTGCCGCCCTGTTCGTGGATGCACCGCCAGCCGCGCTCGGTCAGCTCGTGGGTGGCGTAGCCGTACTCCTTGACCGCCGCGTGCCGGTCGTCGAAGGGGCCCTGGACGAGCTTGCTGATGCGCCGGTGGTCCTTGGTCACGCCGTCGACCTGGACGGACATGAGGTCGATCAGCTTGGGCGCGAGACGCCGCTCGGTGACGAAGGTAGCGATCGTCTGGACGAGGGGGACGACGTTGTTGCCGTGTTGCGAGTGCTCGCCGTCTTCGGTGGAGTTGTAGACCATCTCGTCGATGGTCGGGTTGTCCTCGTGTGCGCGCCTGACGTGCCAGCCCTCGACCTCGGTGGGGTCGACGGGCAGTTCCTCGACCGAGGCGATCCACAGGTGCGATCCGTCGGTGAGCTGCGCGGTGATGCCGAACATGCCGCCGCTGATCTCGACGTCCGCGACGAGCGGGATACGTCGCAGCGCGGTGATGACCGGCTCGTAGGCGTTCCACAACTTGCGCCACAGCGGGTCGTCTGTGTTGCCGTGCACGGGCATCGGGGCCATCTGCGCGAGGTGATTGCTCACGGGTCTATCTCCAAGAGGTCTTGTGCCGCTCAACAGTACAGAGTTGGGATCTATTTAGGAACGGGTTGAAACGCCTCGGCTAGCAGGCGGGGGGCCTCCGGCGCTCCTCTCGCACCCCTCGGGCGATGGCGGTCAGGGCCGCCAGTTGGTCGGCGCGCTGCTGGGCCGCGTCGCCGATGCGCCGCGCATGATGGGCGAGACTGCGCGCCTGCATGAGGGCGTGGTGGTTGTCGCGGGGGTCGAGGTGTATCTCCGCGCCGCCGATCTCGTGGATGAGCTCGGTGACGATCGCGTCCCGCATGTGCTCGGCGTGGCCAAGACCGTCGAGATCGCGCTCCCGCTCGGCCCGGTCCTTGAGGTCGGCGATCTCGATCAGCATGTCGCCGACGCCCTCGGGGTCCTCGCGGTATAGATCGGCAAGGGCGCTGATCTGTTCGTGAGCGGCGGCGCTGCCGTCGAGCGCGATCGCGCCATTGTGTGCGCGGCGAAGGGTGGGCAGGTAGCTCATGTCGTCCTTCCGGAATCGAGGGGGCCCTTCCCCCTCTTCTTGGGTCTATTCTATATGCAATACCAGGGATGTCCAGATTCCTGGTGAAATATTCGTTCGGGTGCCTAAGTTTTTTGCTGCCTGCGGCTCTTGGACTCAAGCAGCGCCTCGCGAACAGCCCTGCGGGCGGACTCCACCGACTCCGGCCGCTCCTCGACCTGCTGGCGGCGACTGGCCGCGTCCTCGTGCCAGTCGTCCCAGAACCGCCCGTGCGCCTGGTGCTCCGCCACCTTCGCCTCCTCCCGCTCCTTCTGGCGCCCTGCGCGCGGGTTGGTACCGCACGCACGGCAGGAGGCAGCAGGACGGCCCTGATGGCGCACGCAGCCCTTGTTCGGCTCTTCCTCGCGGTCTGGCTTCGGGGTGTCCGTCGGAGCGGGAGCAGGTTCCCCTACGGCGTCAGCCGTGGGGGTAGGGGGGAAAGGAAGGACAGAGGAAGGACCAAGGAAGGAAGGGGTTCCATCGCTGGAACCCAGTGGGTTCCCCCCGTGGAACTCATCGGGTTCCACCGGTGGAACCCGGCCCTCTTCTGCCTCCGGGTTCCCCCCGTGGAACCCTGTCTCTGAACCAGGGTTCCCCGCGTGGAACCCTGCCTCCACCTGCGGTTTCTGGGCCCTCTGCTGTCGTTCGGCCTCGCGCGCTTCGACGTCCTGATACGTCATCGCAGGCTTGGCGGGAGCTGAACGCGCCACTCCGGAGCGGGCCTTGCGGGGGTTCTTGGGGGCGGCCCTACGGGCTTCCGCCGCCGCCTTGAGGTCCGGGGTGGTGGGCGTGGGTGGCACGCCGAGAGGGAAGACGCGGTAGACCGCAGATCGGCCCGCCTTGCCGATCTCGACGCGCTCGACGAGGCCCTTGGCTATCAGCTCCGTGACGATGGTGATGGCGCGCTTGTCGGTCACACCGACCCAGGCGGCAAGGCGGGTCAGGCCGGGCCGCGCGAGACGCGTCTCGTCGTCGGCGCTGTCGGCGATCTTCATGAGGGCAAGCTTCTGGCTCTGGCTGAGCACGTCAGGCGGCAGATACGCCGCGGCGATCATGAGTTGGATGGACACGGTTCCCCTTGGGCGGTACGAGCGTGGCGGCAGGACGGGGCGCCCCGCCCGTGGTTCACGGGCGGGGCTGAGGAGTTAGGGATTCCGGGTCAGGCAGGCCCGACGTTGATGATCGGGGCCGTCTTTTTGCCGGTCTTCCGCCGTGGGACGGGCAGCCCGGCCGCCTTGAGGTTCTTGACCATGCGATCGGAGTCCGGCTTCATCGGCACGGGGATGCCGGCGACCTCGTGGAGGTCGACCATCGCCTCCACGTCGTCCTTCTCCTCGTCGTTCCCGCCACGCCAGGACAGCTTGTTGGGCCCGTAGACCCCAGCCGGGGACTGGTCCAGCTTCTTGCGCGCGAACTTCTTGATTCGGTCGCCCTCACCCGCGAGTTCGTGTCCCTTCACGTAGTCGATGAGCGCCTGCTCGCGGTCGGCGTCGTTGTGGATCAGCGCCGTCTGTTCCGGCACGCCCGGGGCTGTGCCCGGCCAGCACAGCGAGCGGAAGGGGCAGTAGTCGCAGATGGCGTCGAGGCCAGGTCCGTTGAAGTCGCGCGGCATCTCTTCGGGGTCGCCGGTCTCGCGCACGCGCTCCACCCACCACTGGGCCTCGGCCGCCCGCTGAGGATCGAAGTCGATCTCCTGGATGTGCTCCGCGCCGCTGTCACGGTTGATGAAGCGGAAGCGAATGCGGCCGATGTCCAGTGCTCCCAGGCGGGACAGGTACCGCTGGCCGGGCACGTCTTCGAACCCCACCTCGTGCAGCGCGCCCGCGTACAGGTAGACCTGGCGCAGCTCGGCCGCCGTCGCCCCGTAGCGGAGGACGCGGTCCCACAGGTAGGTGGACTTCGTCTTCACGTCCTCCACCGTGAGTACGTCCGCCGGTATCACCGGTCTGTGCCGGGCTGGCAGGCGGGCGGCTGTCGTCGCGTCGAGCTGGACGACATCGACGTGCCCCCGGATCAGGTCGTCCTGGACGCTGCGTTCCACGAGCCATCCGTACTCCGTACGCGCCGACTCCAGCAGGCCGTAGTGGATGAAGGTTCCGAGGATCGCGGCGCGCTTGTCGGCATGGTCGGTCGGTGTGACGCCGTGCAGGATGTACGCGGCGCGGCGGCCGCACACGGTGTCGGATGCACCGAGCTGGGTTTGCAGCGAACGGGGACGCCGGGCGTCGACGTCATGGGCCGCGTCCCAGATCGAGGGCGCGATCCCGTCGGCGATGGTGGCTACGGACATGCGAGTTCTCCAAGAGATGGGTGTGAACCGGTCACTGCTCGGCGTCTGCGTCCTGCTCGGCGGCCTTCCGCTTGGCGGCGGCGCGGAGCTTGTCGGCGTCGGTCAGTGGGCCTTCACCCATCTCCGAGCGCGGGTTGTCCAGTTCGGCGGCCCGCTGCTCAGCGGCGGCCCGGATGGTGGCGATCTCCTCCCGGTCGAGCCGGTTGACCGGGTCCGGGACAGCGCGCCAGAGCGCACCGAGGGCTTCCTTGTCGTTCAGCGCCGCGATGCGGATCAGCCACGGCTGGACCGAATCCCCGGCAAGCGCGGGCATGACGCGCGGTTGCGATTCGATGGAGCAGCCGAGGCCGTTGAAGACCAGGTCTTCGATGTTGAAGTCCCGCACGGTGAGCGGCTTCCGCTGCTCCACGCGCATGCGGAGGGAGCGGACCTTCACGATCTGGGGGTCGGCGTCGCGCTTCATGCGCACCCAGCAGGTGGAGTCGAAGCCCAGGTCCTTCTGGGCCGAGACCTTCCACTCCGTCTGGTTCTGGATCGGCTGGCCGTTGTCGTCGGTGGCGCTGACCTGTTTGCCACGGGCCAGGACGATGGCGATTCCGGGGAGGGTACGCAGCAGGTAGATGATCCTGTTCCAACGCTCCAAGGCGTCGTTCCACAGGTTCCGGCCGACGTCGAAGGGCGCGTCGGGGTCTTCCTGGAGCAACTTGCGGTTCTTCCGCGTCCTGCGGCCCCGCTCATACGTCCAGTTGGTCAGCATCCGCCACAGAGCAGATCCCGAGTCGATGGTCAGGACGACCGGCGGCTCTCCGGCCGCCGCCGCACGCCGGGCTTCGGCGTGTACGGCCTCGACCTGTTCGAGGATGTCCCGGTAGGTGCCGTCGTGTTCGATGATCAGGTAGTTCGCGCCCTCGATCGCCGCGTACTCGTCGGCAGACCCCTCGTCGAGGTCGATCCAGTACATCTGGCCGATGCGCTCAGAGGCGGAGAACTGGGCCGCCGAGTAGGTCTTGCCGGCGCCCTCTTCACCCTCGATGAGGATCAGCGGCCACGGCACAATGCCGGTCGGCTTACGGGTCTTGAGCTTGATGGCGGGCGGCTTGGCGGTGCCCGCGGGTGTGGTCACGATCTGGCTCCAAGAGGTCGTGGTCAGTCCGCGCGCAGAGCGCGGACTTCAAAGAGGGGGGACCACTCCGGGTGCTCGGCCAGCAGGAGCCGGACGTACCGGGAGCGGTAGTCGTTGTTCAGCGCGAACTCGTCACCCCGGGTCGCCGCGCCGTACTGGTAGCGCAGGAGCTCGAAGAGCATCCCGATGCCGATGCGGCCGAACCCCTTCTCCGCGCAGTCGGCGGTCATCCGGGCCAGCGCCCTGAGAACCCAGGGGTTGAGCACGTGGAACGCCTCGAACCGCTGCTGGATGGTCAGGTCGCCGACGTCGGCGGGGTGGCGAACGGGCTTGATGGTGCCGAACAACGGCGGCTGGTCGATCAGCAAGGCTCTCCCCCTCAGAGATAGTAGGAACACTCTGGAGTGTTGGAATCTATCTCTGGGTAAGAGGAATGTCGATCGACAACACCGTCCGACCGCACCCGGCGGCCCTCTGCAATTCCGCATCTCACCCCCGGTCGAATAGCGCGCACCCTCTCTGGGTACGCTTCTATTCTATATGCAAATAGGGGTTAGATCAAGAACAAGTCACCTACTGGGAAGGCTAGTTGGGGGTTTGGCGCGCAGCCTTGCCGCGCGGCACGATCTTGGCGCCGGGACCGTCGTACGTCCCAGCGCGGAGTGCAGCCAGAACCCGTTCGTCGACCGCCCAGTCCACCCCGCGGGCTCCGGCCTGGAGTGCGGGCACATCTTCCACCACGGGCTCCAGGAGCCAGATCGGCGATCCGGACAGCGTGTAGTCGGCCGGACGGAAGCGGCCCGTACCTACGGCCTTCCTCAGCAGGGCCCCGGACGGCAACTGGAACAGCGCCACCAGCTCGGCTTGCCCTACGAGCGGCGGAAGCTGGTCGACCTGCCCCACCCAGTAACCCGGGTCCTGCTCCTTGACCAGCGCGGCAAGCGCGACCTCGTTGACGTACTTCGTACGCGGGGTGGTCTGGCCGAAGCCCTTCACGAACTGGAGCAGCCAGTAAGGCGATCCGCTGATGATCTTGGCGTGCTGGTAGTCGAGCGTGTGGTCACGGCTGATCCACTGGCTCACTTGGAGCCGCTTCACGTCGTACAGCGCCGCGAACTCGGCACCGCCAGCCATGTAGGGCTTCCTCGCTGTCGAGTTCTCCTCGCCTGCCACTTCATCGCCTTCCGGTCACGGAACGTCTGCACATAGATTGTAACCAGTAGTAGATATAGAAACCCGGCGTCTCTCCCCAGACTTGGTAATGTCGGTTTCTCCAAGAGGTCGAAGGTCCTCGCCGCACGCCCGGCGAGGGCCTTCTCCTTTGCTCTGGAGGATCTGGAGCCTGCTGCGGTTCAGACAATCATCGGTCTGGGTGCTCCAGGTTGGCGCATCAGACCGCGTGAGCAGCCCCTAGATGATCACGGTTTCCGTACTTCGTTCCACGTGGCGGGGAACGTTCGCTCAGTGAATGATGGTGTAGGAGTTCCAGCCGGTGCCCATTTTGTATGGGGCCTTGAAGGGTGCTGCGGGGTTTCCGGTGCCCTGGTGGAGCCAGAGGTCGCCGTTGCGGTCGCGGGTGATGAGGTCGGGGTGGTCGTCGGCGGTGAGGTCGCGGATGCCGGCGAAGGCGGTGTAGGCGCTCCAGTTTCCGGCAACCCGGATGCGGTTGGGGTCGAGGGTTTTCGCGGGGTTGCCGGTGCTCTTGTGGATCCACAGGGTGCCGTTGGCGTCGCGGCCGAGGATGTCGGGGTGGCCGTCGCCGGTGATGTCGCCGACACCGGTGATCATGTTGTAGATGTTCCAGCCCGCGGTGATCGGGATGCGGTTGGGGTCGAAGGGCTTGGCCGGGTTGCCGGTGCTTTTGTGGATCCACAGGCCGCCGTTGCGGTCCCGGCCGGCCAGGTCGGGGTGACCGTCGCCGGTGACGTCGCCGACGCCGACGATGGTGTTGTAGATGTTCCAGCCCTTGCTGATGGGAATTCGTGCGGGGTTCAGGGGGCTGCTGGGATTGCCGGTGGCGCGGTGGAGCCACAGGGTGCCGGTCGCGTCCAGGCCGACGAGGTCGCCGGTGCCGTCGGCGCGCTGGCCGTTGAGGCTGGTAACAGTGTTGTAGACGTGCCAGCCCTTGCTGATCATCCGGCGGGGCTGGAAGAGGCTGCCGGGGTTGCCGGTGCCCTCGTAGTTCCACATGGTGCCCGCGCCGTCGATCGCGAACCGGTTCCACCGCAAGGTGGCGGGCACCGGGCCCGCGGTGAGCTGGAAGCTCAGCGGCTGGCTGGAGAACAGACGGCCTGACAGGTCGCGGTTCTCCAGTGTGGCGGTGAGCGGGCCTGCGGGCAGGCCCCAAACTGCGGTGAATGCCAGGAATTGGTCTCGCAGCGGGTTGGTGCTGTCCCAGTGGGTGGCGGCAAGGTCGAGGCTGACGGATCCGTCGGCGCCGATGGTCCAGGCCCGTGGGGAGAAAGTGTTGGTTTCCTGGTATGGGGAGTAGGCGACGTGCAGGCTGTCGGCGACCTGGCGGGCGGTGTATCCGGCGGCGGCGAGCTGCTGGGGGGTGAAGATCACGCGCGCTGTCGTGGTGGCCGGCGGCGTGGTCATCCCCATCGACTGCTGGATCGAGACGACGAGCGGGCCGCTCGCTCCTGTGGTCAGCGGCACCGGGGAGGTGGATTGCCACTGCGAGCCCGGACCGAGCCAGGACGTGGTGAATCCGGGGTGCTGGACGCGCAGGAACTCGGACCGGGATCCGGCGATCGCCTTGTTGGTGGCACCGTCGACGAGTACGGCCTGTACATCTTCGAGGCTGTGGGCTGCGTAGCCGGCGCCGATGTGGAGATGGATTTCCCCGGCTGCGAGGGTGCCGCCGGGGATGGTGTTGTTGTTGCTGTCGGCCGCGCCGATGTCGACGAACCAGCTGTTCTCCGAACGATTCCGGAACGGAAGCTCCTGGCCGCTGTCGTCGGTGATGTGGAGTTCGTCGGTGCCGCTGTTGACGATCAGGCTGACATAGGTGTCGGCGGTTGGCGGGTTCGCGACGGTGAGCGTGGTGTCCGTGGCGGGGCCGTAGATGTCGATCGCGTTGGCGATGTTGAGGGCGATCGACGGAGCCGGCGGTGTGTCGTCGGCGGTGGCCACCTGCAGCGGCACCGCGCTGATTGCTGTTGCCAGCGCGACGGTGAGCGCGGCGCGGTAGCGCGGGGTGATGCGCACGGGGGTGTCCTCCGGGAGGGTTGTCCAGTGATGAGCAGAGGTAGCTGGGAGCTGCCGGTGGCCGAAACGTCGAGCCACCGGCAGCTCTTCTCGATCCGGCCAAGGTTCAGCCGGTCGGCGGTCCGGTGCACCATGGCTGGATCGGACCGCTGTGATCGCTTAGATGATCACCGTTTGACCGCCCCAGCTGTCGCCGACGTGGTATCGGCTTCCGAAGGTGCTGGTGCCCGTGTTACCGGTGTTGGGGTATGCGTAGAGTCCGTTGTCGGCAGCACTGCGGGCGAGGATGTCGAGCTTGCCGTCGCTGTCGATGTCGCTGAGGCTGATGGCGCTGGTGCCACTCCATCCGGTGCCGATCAGGTAGCGGGTTCCGAAAGTGCTGGTGCCGGTGCCGCCGGTGTTGGGGTAGACGTACTGGTTTCCGGCCGTGTCCACGGACAGGATGTCGGTCTTGCCGTCACCGTTGATGTCACCGAGCCGGATGACGGACTGGCCGCCCCAGCTGTCTCCTACCTTGTAGGGCGAACCGAAGG
The DNA here is from genome assembly GCF_027158125.1 of Streptomyces sp. H39-C1. NCBI lineage: Bacteria > Bacillati > Actinomycetota > Actinomycetes > Kitasatosporales > Streptomycetaceae > Streptomyces > Streptomyces sp. H39-C1. The sequence goes on along the minus strand of NZ_JAPVLS010000044.1, from coordinate 19,115 downwards.
TACTGGTGCCGGTGCCGCCGGCGTTGGGGTAGACCCACAGGCTGCTGTCGGAAGTGGTGCGGGCGAGGATGTCGACCTTGCCGTCACCGTTGACGTCGCCGACCATGATGATGTTCTTGCCGCCCCACCCGACCCCGACCTCGTAGCGGGTTCCGAAGGTGTTGGTGCCGGTGCCGCCGGTGTTGGGGTAGACCCACAGGGTGCTGTCTGAGGCCATCCGGGCGAGAAGGTCGGGCCGGCTGTCGCCGTTGATGTCACCGACGTTGATCGAGTTCACACCGTCCCAACTGGTGCCGGTGAGGAATCGGTTGGTGAAGCTGGCGGTCTTGGTATCGCTGGTACCGGCGTAGATGTACTGATTGCCCGCGGTGTCGACGGCGAGGATGTCGGCCTGGCCGTCGCCGGTGATGTCGCCCTGGGGGTTGAGCGTCTGGACCCGAAGGGGCGTGGCCAGCGGGCCGGCGGTGCTGCCAGCGTAGTAGTAGAGGTCCTTGACCGGCTGGTTGTCGGTGGCCCACAGGTCGGGCTTGCCATCGGCGTTGGAGTCACCGGCGGAGGAGATCTGCGGATGCGCGGCAGCGGTCCACCCGCTGGCGGCAATCACGCTCTTGGCCGCAGGATCCGACCCGGCGGGTGCGCCCTCGGTGCCGGTGTAGAGGGAGAGCTCACCACCGGTGTTGTCACGGGCCCACAGGGCCGGGTGACCGTTCTTCACACCACCGTAGACCAAGGTCTTTCCCTGCCAGCCGGTAGCGGCGAGCTGGATGGGAGTGTCGAACGAGCCGGCCGCGAAGGTACCGGGAACCCACCACAGGGCGCCGTCACCGGTCGTCACCCACAAATTGGGATAATCGCCCACCGCGTACCCGGAGTCGTCCGCGGTGACCGCGGTGACCTGGGACCAGTCGAAGGTGGTGTCCGGGCTGAGTAGCGCATCCTTAGGGGCAATGCCGGGGGTGTCACTGTCCCTCCGCGCGAAGCTGGGGAGCGGTTCGGCGTCGCCGTTGCCGTAGTAGATATGAGCCTGGCCATCGGCGGTGATCGCGAGGACGTCCTGCTCGCCCCAGCTGCGGAAGCCGCCGATGGCGAGTTTGGCGCCGGAGAAGCCGCCGCCGGTGCTGATCTTCAGCGGGGTGCTGAGTGTGCCGTTGCCGTTGCCGGTGTACAGGCGCACATCGCCGTCGGGGCCGGGGGTGACGAGGTCGGGCTTGCTATCGCCGGTGAAGTCGCCGGTGGGATCGGCGAGGGTGGGCCGGGCTGTGGTGAAGGCGTAGGTGTTGGCCGGTGACTCATTGCCGGCCGCATCCACGGCGTACACGTAGAGCACGTCGTAGAGGAAACCCACGGGGGTCAGTGGGAGTGGAGTGTCAGCACCGGCCGCAGCCGCATCGCGGAAATGTGGCGGGTCAACGGTGGGGGGCGGGGTGCCCCAGCCGTAGACGTAGCGGACGACGTCGGTGGCGGGCTTGTTGGTCGCCGCGTCCACCGGCGCGTGGACCACGAAGTTGGCCTCCGTCCGCGCCGGCCAGCTGCCAGGATGATCGTCGATGTCCGTGGACGTGATGGTGGGCGCCCCGGGCGCAGAGGCATCGACCGCGAAGTGGCAGGTAGAGGTGGGAGAGAGGTACTTGCCGTCGTCTGCCTGCACCGTCCAGGTATAGGTTCCCGTCGGCAGGTAGCCGGTGTTCCACGTCACGGTGCCGCTGCCGGTGACCGTGTTCGACGGTTCAGCCGACGCGGGCCCTGTGCCCCCGGCCGGGTAGACAATCTTGCCCGTGCCGTCCTTGCCGATCAGGGTGAACTTCCCCTGGATGGCCGCGCCTTGGTCGGCGTCGGTGAGGTTGCCGTTCAGACTCACGGTCGTGTGCCCGATGGTGGTGCCGCCCGCGCACGGGGTGGTCGGGCTGGTGCTGGGGGAGGAGACGGCGGGCACCGTGTCATATGAGACGTCCACCGTGGGGTTGTTGGCGAATCGGCGGAAGTTGAGCTTCTCCGATTCGTCGGTTGCGAACATCCCCAGGGGCACGGACGGCCAGGCCGCCGGTTTGGCGGTAGCGGCTTGGATGAAGGCGTTGGTGACGTTGAAGCCCTGGGAAGGGTTGGTAGTGCACGTGCTGCCGAAGGGCTTGGTGTCCTGCACGGTCTTCAGTTCAGGCCGATTGCTCCAGGACGTCGAGCTGCCGATGGCGCCGGTGAGTCGGACCTGGACATTGGACGTGCGATCGCAGTCGAGACTGGCGGCGTACACCTCCTTGACCTTGAAGGTGGCGTTGATGATTCTCGCCGAGGCGTTCGTGAGGCGGGAGTCCAGCTTGAACTGGAAGAAAGCCTCCTCGAGTCCCGTGCATCCGCTGTAGGCGTTGAGCCCCACACCTGGGGTGTCATACGGGGCGGTGGAGGAGTTCAGCGCGTTCTTGTCCGGGCACCCTTGCTGGATCTCGTCATAGGCCTGCTTGGGGTCGGTTGCGTAATTGGGGTTCCACGCCGGGTCGATGTAGACCGGGTAGTGCGTGCCCGGGCCGCGCAGCACGGTGCTGTCCGGAGTCAGTGTGAGCTTGCCCGCGGAGACGGCGGCGGGAATCTGCGCGGTCTGCGCCCCGGGGCCGGGACCGTCATCCGAGGCCGGGTCGTTGGAGCCGGGGACGGCGGTCGCCGTCGGTGACGAGCTGGGGGTATCGGTGACGCTCGCGCGGGAGGCCTTCGACGTCGCGGACGAGGGCGAGGCGGTCGGGCTGGTGCTGGCAGGTGCCAGGCTGCTGGAGTCCCACATCATGGCGGTGGGTGAGGTGAAGAACGCGGCGCCTGTCGGATCGGTGGCCTTGAGATTGCCCGCCTTGTCGCCCGAGACGCTCAAGCCGACTGCGGTGGTCCCCAGGGTGAGAGTGGCGAGCTTGGGATTGGCCGCGGCGGCGGAGTTCTTGACCACGAGGACTTCGGAGAAGCCGCCCAGTGGGCTGACGGTCGCCTGCAGGTCGACGCCGGGCAAGACCTCGGCGTAGGTGGCGGTGCTGCCCGCGAGGGTCGGCTTGGGCAGCGTGCCGGGCCAGGAGATCGCCAGTTGCTTCCCGTAGGACGTCAGGGACGCCAAGGGTCCCGAGCCGCCGCCGGACAGTGTGATCGCCGACGGAACGGCTGCCGGGGTGATTCGGCCGTCGGAGGTGGTGTGCAGGGCCGGATCAACGGCCTTCCAGGAGCCGTCTTGCTTGACCCGAGTCGGGTACAACGACTGAGTCAAGGTCAGCGAACCGGACGGATCGGCGGCTACCGTCTCGGTCGGCGTGGTGAGGGCCGGGATGTCGACCGGCTTGCCGGTCCGTTTGGCTTGCGCTGTGGCTGCGGCAGCTGCTGTGGCCGGGTTGGTCGCTGACGCATCGGCCGCGGTGTCGGCGCGGGCCGGTGTCGGTGCTACCAGCGGGATCCCCAGGCCCGCGGCGAGCAGTGTGGCGGCAACTGCGGCTCCCAAGCCGCGAGATGGTAGCCCGCCGCGTTGCCGCGGCCGACGGGTGGTGCTGGGCATGAGCCCCCCTTGATCCAGCGCGCGGCGCGCGGCGCAGCGGCTGGGTGGTGCTGAGATTGTCGGATATGCCGCCCCTGTCCCTGAAGGCTTGTCGGTCCTCCGGACTCGCATGGCAGCCTGTGAATTTTGACTGAGACATATTCAAGACACGGTCAAATGGAAGTCAAGGTTCCATTGGGCCCTTCCCTCTGACTTGCGAAAACTTTACGGTTCGGGAGCTCTGCGTGATCTCTGGGGAGGGGTTTTATGTCTGCGAACCTTGGCGGCTGGTTCAGCCGCCAATTCGATGTGCGTCGTGCCGCCAGACGGCGGCCGTCGCCCGCTGCGCAGACGGCGACCCTGGCGTTGATCGCGTCCCTGCTGGCGGTGCCGACGTTCGCCCAAGCGGCCGAACCGGCCTTCCCGGACGCCCCACAGGTCAAATCCGTGACGGTGCACGATGTGCCGACGAAACCCGCACCGAAGGCCGGGGCACCCCTCATCCCGTGGAAGCCACGGGCGACGAGCTGGCCGGCAGCGGGAACCGCGACGGTCGATCTTGTTGGCACCACGACCGAGGCGACCCAGAAAGCCGCACCTTCGGGAACCGCGAAGCTGGGCACAACCCCAAACAGCAACTCGCCGTGGAAGCGGGCCGGCACCCTTCCGGTGCAGGTGAAGCTGGGAACACAGCTTCAGGGCACAACGGCGGCGAAGGCTGCAGGCACTCCCTCTGCCGGTCCGTCACAGGTCACACTGCAGATGCGAGACCGGGCCACCACGGCCAAGGCCGGCGTCAACGGTCTGCTATTCACCGCGAATACCCCACCCGGGTCAGCTGCGGGCCCCGTATCGGTCGCCGTGAACTACTCGGCATTCAAGGACACCTACGGCGGAGACTGGTCCTCGCGCCTGCACCTGGTCCAGCTGCCCGCCTGCGCTCTGACCACGCCGCAGAAGCCGGCCTGTCAGGTGCAATCCCCTCTGGCTGGCAACAATGACTCAGCCGCATCACAGGTGAGCGCAACGGTTGCCGTCCCGGCTGAACCTGCGACCTTCGCGCGACCTAAGGCCTCGTCGGCACAGACGACCTCGATGGCCCCGCAAAGCAGCATGATGGTGTTTGCCCTCACCTCGGGCACATCGAGCGGAGGCGGCGACTACTCGGCCATCCCGTTTGCTGCTTCCGGCTCATGGACGGCGGGGGGTAGCAGCGGCGACTTCACCTACTCCTATCCCATCAAGGTTCCGCCCACGCCGAGCAATCTGACCCCTGAGGTAGGGCTGAGCTACTCCGCTCAGTCCGTGGACGGCCGCCTTGCGTCCACCGACAACCAGACCAGTGGGATCGGCGAAGGGTGGGGCGGCGACTCTGTGGGCGCGGTGACGCGCTCCTACGTCTCCTGCAAGGACGACCCGGCCGGAACCGCGCCGAAGGTGACGGACAACTGCTGGGACGGACAGATCCTGCACGTCGTCCTTAACGGGCAGTCCGAGGACATCGTCTGCGACGCAGCACAGGACGCCGCCTGCGTCTCTTCCACCACGGCCCCGGCCTCGACGCCCACGCACTGGAAGCTGTCCGGTGACCCGACCGCCAAAGTAGAACTCGTCGTCGCCGGGAACACCGCGCAGAACGACACCTACGACGGCGACTACTGGAAGATCACTTCCGGCGGCAAGATCTACTACTACGGCCGCAACACCATCCCGAACTACGGCACGACACATTCCGCCTGGACAGTCCCGGTCTACGGTGCTCACTCCGGGGACCCCTGCTACAAGGCGGCCTTCGCCAGTGCTTCCTGCCAGCAGGCATGGCAGTGGAACCTCGACGAGGTCGAGGACGTGCACGGCAACGCGATCGTGTACTACTACGGCCAGGAGATCAACTACTACGGGGCCAACAACTCCACCACTGGGGTGAAGTACACCCGTGGGGGCTGGCTCGACCACATCGACTACGGCCTGGGCAACGGCTCCACCATCGCCCCGCAGCGCGTGCAGTACGTGCAAGGCGACCGTTGTGTGACCGGTACCTGTGACCCGATCGCCTCGAACACGGCGAACTGGCCGGACGTCCCGTACGACCTGAACTGCAACTCCGGCGTGTCCTGCGCGAACCACGCGCCGTCGTTCTGGACGCTCAAGCGATTGAAATCGATCAACACCGGGATCCACGACGCCGCCGCCCCCAATTCTTACGCCAACGTCGACACCTTCGCGCTCACCCAGTCTTATCCGGCCACCAATGACGCGAACGAGAAACCGGCGCTGTGGCTCGACCAAATCAGTCGGAATGACGGCGCTCTGCCACCGGTGAAGTTTGCCGGAATCAATCTGGCCAACCGCTTCAACACCCGTAGTGGCTACGCCAACTTGAACAAGTGGCGAATCGCCGGTATCACCACGGAGAGCGGCGACGCGATCAGCGTCAACTACCAGGCCCCGGTCGGGTGCAGTACCAGCACGGTGCCCTCGACCAACACAACCGCGTGCTTCCCGGTCTACTGGGCGCCAGACGGTCTTCCCGACCCCATCCTGGACTGGTTCAACAAGTACGTAGTCCGCTCAGTCAGTGACAACGACACCACCGGTGGCTCCGCCGGCACCGTCACCACATACGACTACACCCACGGCAAAGCTGCCTGGCACTACGACGACAACGAGACGGTCAAGGCCAAGTACCGCACCTACGGCCAATGGCGCGGCTACAGCGAAGTACAGACCCGCACCGGCAGCACCACCGACGGTCAGACACTGTCCGACACCATCTATTACCAGGGCATGGACGGTGACACGCTACCCGGTGGTGCCACCCGATCAGCAAGCGTCGCGCTGTCGCCGGCCGTCACTGTGCCGGGCGCTGCCGCCAGCGTCCCCGACACCAACCAACTGGCCGGCAATACCCGCGAAACGCTGACATACAAGGGCTCCGGCGGCCCCCTCAGCAGTGCTGTGGTCTCGTCGTACTGGACGAGTTCTGCCATGGCAACCCGCGCACGCACCGGGCTGGTCGCACTCACCTCACGCATAGTGCGACCCGTGGCCACGATCACCACGTCGGCTGTCACTTCCGGCGCGGCGACGACCTGGCGCACCACGCAGACCACCAACTCTTACGAGAAGACCACAGGGCTATTGCGCTATGTCGACGACAAGGGCGATGTCAGCGTTCCGGCGCAGGAAACCTGCACCACGACCTCCTATGCGCCAATCAATGCGATCTGGAGCCTGATCGGGCTGCCCACCGAGGTGGAGACGGACAAGGGTCCCTGCGCGACAGGCGACGCCACCACCTCCAACGGTCTGGGCTACCCCACGGGCGTGAATCGCCCAACCGATGTTCTGTCCGACAGGCGCACCTACTACGACACGGCGCCCCCCACCAGCTGGCCTCCGGCACTGCCCACCAGCCAAGCAGTACCCACACTGGGCGAAGCAACCTTGATCGCCCAGGCGAGCGACTACACCGGCGGCGCCTTCACCTACCAGGTCAAGGCGGCCGGTGACTTCGACCCCTACGGCCGGTCCACCGCGGCCTGGGATGCGCTGGGGAACAAGAACACCACCGCCTACACCACCAGCGGCGGTCAGACCACAAAGATCACGGTGACCAACGCCAAGAGCCAGACGGTCAGCACCGCACTGGAACCCACCCGAGGCGCATCCACGTCCGTCATCGACGCGAACGCGGCCGAGACCGACACCACATACGACGCCCTCGGCCGCACTACGGCGATCTGGCTTCCCGGACGCGCGAAGGCGACCCAGACCGCCAACTACACCTTCGTCTACGCCCCGTCGGCCACGGCCCCCTCGGCAATCACGACGAAGAAGCTCAACGAGGACGGCAGCTACACCGCCAGCGTCCAGCTGTACGACGCTTTGCTGCGGGAACGCCAGACCCAGACAATGACGCCCCAGGGCGGGCGACTCCTCACGGACGTCTACTACGACTCCCGCGGCTGGGTCTGGAAGACCAACCACGACTACTGGGACGGCTCCAGCGGACCCAACACCACCCTGGTGGCAACCACCGACCCACAAGTCACCAACCAGAGCCTGGTCACCTACGACAGCCTGGGCCGGCCGACCCTCTCGGTCTCCCAATCCAAGGGCATCGTCAAGGAACAGACCAAGGCGATCTACGGCGGCGACCGCACCACAGTGATCCCGCCGACGGGCGGCACACCTGGCACGACGATCACCGACGGCCGCGGCCGGACGACTGAGACCGACAGCTACACCACCGTCCCCACGATCACCGGAGACCAGGTCACCGGCGGCAGCCCGGCAGCCACCAAGTTCACCTTCGACGCCTCCGGCAGCCACGGGCAGAACACCGCCATCACCGACCCGGGCGGAAATCAGCGCACCTACAGCTACAACCTGCTCGGACAGCGCACCGCACAGATCGACCCCGACACCGGCACCACCGCCATGACCTACAACGCCGCGGGCCGACAGACAACGTCGACCGATGCACGGGGCAGGACCGTGGCTGCCACCTACGACGTCCTCGGCCGCAAGACCGCCACCTACGACGGCCCTGACAGTTCCGCGCCCAAGCTGGCGAGCTGGACCTACGACGACGCCGCAGTGACCAACAGCATCGGTCGCCAAACCGCGTCATCGCACTACGACAGCGCGGGCAACGCCTACACCACCGCCACGACGGGCTTCAACGTCAATGGCAGCCCCAAGGGCACGACGATCACGATCCCCCCAAGCGTCGTTGGCCTGGGCGGGCCCTACACCTACACCAACACGTACACCAAAAACGTGGGCCTGCCGTACTCCGTCAGCTACCCCGCAGCCGGCACCCTTCCCGCGGAAAAGGTCACCACCGGCTACAACGCCATGGACATGGCCACCTCCTCGGGGGGACTGGCCGCCTATACCTCGGACACCCAGTTCGACGCCCTGGGCCGCGTCGTTCAGATGACCGTCGGCCGACTCTCCAACACCGCCGTGTTCACCAACGCCTTCGACGAACACACCGGCGCCCTGAACAACACCACCACCACCCGCGCCATCGCCCCCCAAAAGGTCGAAGACACCACCTACGACCGCGACCCGGCCGGGAACATCACGCGTATCACCGACAACCGGCTCGGCACCGCCGTCGACACCCAGTGCTTCAACTACAACCTGCTCGGCCGCATGACGGATGCCTGGACCGCTACCGACACCTGCGCCGGAGCTCCCAGCACCACCGCGGGCAGTGCCACCGTCGGCGGACCCGACGCCTACTGGTCCACCTGGACCTTCGACGCCAACGGCAACCGCACCACCCAGACCCAGCACGCGCTGGCCATCAACACGAGGGACACCACCACCGCCTACACCTACGGCAAAGGCGGCGACACCACCCAGCAGCCGGACACCCTCACCGGCACCCAGACCACCCTGCCCGACGGCACCCAGACCGGCGGCAGCTACACCTACGACGCACTGGGCGACACCACCACCCGTACCACCACGCCCGGTACCGACACTCTGATCTGGAACCACGAGGGCCAGCTCGAAAGCCTGAAATCGACCGGCCAAGACAACCCCACCACCTACACCTACGACGCGGACGGCAGCCAACTGCTCCGCTCCGACCCGGACGGGAAGACCACCCTCTTCCTCCCCGGCGAGGAAGTCGTCTACGACTCCGTCGCCAAAACCACCTCGGGAACCCGCTACATCTCCCTCCCGGGCGGCGTCACCATGACCCGCACCGGAGCCGGCACCGCCTACAACTTCGTCGCCCCCAACGACCAAGCCACCGGCACCTCCAGCCTCGACGCCACCGCCCAGACCCCGACCTTCCGGCTCGTCGACCCCTACGGCAACCCGCGTGGTACCCAGCCCACCACCTGGCCCGGCGACAAGGGGTTCGTCGGCGGAACCCAGGACAAGACCACCGGCCTCACCCACCTCGGCGCACGCGACTACGACCCCGCCCTCGGCCGGTTCATCTCCGCGGACCCCATCCTCGAAGCCACCGATCCCAACCAAATCGGCGGCTACGCCTACGCGGGCGACAACCCTGTCACCCACAGCGACCCCGCAGGTCTCTGCGTCTATGAGTGGGATGGCGGCCCCTGCCTGTCGACCGGCGGCGGCAAGGGCAGCGAATCCATCGACCGGACCGGAAACACCCACCGCGATCACGACGAAGTGGGCCCGCCGAAACCTGCTCCCAAGGGCACTGGAAAGAAGAGCTCTCAGGCCGGAGGGGGAACAGGCAACCCACAGCCGCGCCAGATCTGCTACTACGCCATGGGCCTGAATCACTGCGGCCCCGACACCGCCATTCACAACAAAGTCTCGACGTGGCAGGCAGTTGTTGTCGGAGTGGCGATCGCTGCTCCTGTGGCGGGACTCTGCGTCATCATTTTGCTGGAATGCATTGCGGCTGGCACAGAAGCCGCTATTGCGGGAACGGAGGCCGCCGCAGGCGGCGGAGCGGGCATCGTCACCGCAGGTGCCGGCATAGCGGCGATCGAAGAGGGAATGGCCGCACGGGAAGAGGCCGCGGCCGCGACTGCTAAAGAAGATGCAGCAATCGCTGCTGGTAAAGCATGCGCCACAAAGAACAGTTTTGCGGCATCCACCGCCGTACTCCTCGCCAACGGCGCCACGACAACCATCGATCACGTCCATGTCGGCGATCAAGTTCTGGCGACAGATCCGGTAACCGGAACGACGAAGGCGGAGACAGTCACCAACGTCATCGTCACAAAGGATGACAAGGACTTCACCGATCTTACGCTCCACACTCCAACGGGCAGTCGCACCATCACCTCGACCCAGCATCACCCCTACTGGGATGTGAGCCGCTATGAGTGGGTGAACGCGGCAGACCTCCACGTCGGCGACAAGCTCCGCGAACCGGACGGCACATTCCTCACCGTCGTGCGAGTACGCAACTACCACCAGACTGTCGACACCTACAACCTCACCGTGAGCCAACTCCACACGTACTATGTACTGGCCGGTACGACGCCGATCTTGGTCCATAACTGCGGAACTGGCCCCGATGGTCTTATAGACCTAGGGGCTGCCTCTAAGTCTGGAGCTGCTGCAGATAAGGGTGGATATTCTGTTTCCGGTCGCGCTCTGCAAAAGCACGCGGGTCGTTCGGGAACTGGCGGGAACTGGCCGAGGCCGACCGGGAGAGAGAACCCTACGGGCTGGAACGAGGCTGGCCAGAATATGCTTGACGATATTCTGACTAGCCCTGATTCGGTCGCGCACCTTGGCTACGGGCGCGTCGGTGGAACCTGGCAGGATACGCTCGACGTTCGTCTCCCCAGTGGGCTGGGGGCACGGTTTGACCTCGGTGGAAACTTCTCGGGTTTCCTGGACTAAGAGGAGGTTCTTTTGTGAGGTATGAAGTATTCCAGGATCGCCGCATTCAGGTCATCGACATTGATGACACAAATGGGGAGCATGTGATTGAATTTGTCGATCCGACTATCGATGAAAGTGGATCAATTCTTGCTGTATATGGCTCCGGAGATGGCTGGTCGGATGCGCAGGTGAGTATCAGTCCGAAGGTTGAGAGCGTGTCTGCAGAATTCGTTGAATGGGCGCTCTCGGTCGCTCGGAGAAAGATGTAGCACGCACGAGGAAGGCCCCATTGGAGTTGCTCCCAATGGGGCCTCGCTAGCGGCTTGACGGCAGTAGTTGACGGCAACGTCAGCGGACGAGTGCTGCACAAAGCGGTGGTTCGTCGCCGTCCTCGGGTCGGGCTGCAGGCTCGGCGGGGAGGCGGAGGGCGTTGCCGAGGAGGTCGATGGCGTCGCGCTGGAGGCGGAGTCGGACGTGGGCGTACACCGTCGCGGTCACTCCGATGTGGGCATGGCCCAACAACTCCTTGATGACGACGAGCTCGACGCCCTGCTCCAGGAGGAGTGTGGCCGCCGAGTGCCGGAGATCATGAAACCTGATGCGTCGCAGGGCGGCTCGGCGCAGGAGGGCGTTGAAGTGCCGGGTGAGGGTGGCCCCCTCGATCGGGTTGCCGTCGGGCCGGGTGAAGACGTAGCCGCTCGCCTTCCAGCCCGTCCCCGCCGCCTCGCATTCCTGGGCCTGCCGGTCGCGATGCTCCTCCAGGGAGCGCAGGCACTCGGTGGGCAGGGCGATCCGCCGTTCCGAGCTGTGGGTCTTGGTGGGCAGGGCGGTCAGGCCGGCGGAGTCGGTGCGTTGGAGGGTGCGGCGGATACTGGCGGTCGCGCCCGTGAGGTCGAGGTCTTCCCAGCGCAGGCCGAGGAGTTCGCCCTTGCGGAGCCCGGTGCGCAGGGCGAGTTCGAACAGTGCGCTGAGCCGGTGGCCGTGGACGGCGGCGAGGAAGGCGCGGGCTTCCTCGCCGGTGAGGGGTTCGAAGCGGCGGGGGCGGGGTGTACCCATGCGGACGTTGCGGGCGACGTTGCGCGGGATTTCCTCCTCGCGGACGGCGTGCTCCAGGGCGGACTTGAGGACGGAGTGCACGTAGGCGAGCGTCAGTGGTGACAGCCGCTTGCGGCAGCAGGTTCCGGTCGCGCAGCACTGGGGCTGGTCACGCGCGGCATCGAGGCCGCGTGCGCAGCACTGGCAGGTGGTGCGGAGTTGGTCGAGCCAGGTGCGGACGTCCTTGGCGGTGAGCTTGGCGAGCTTCTTCCGCCCCAGGCCGGGGATGACGTACAGGCGCACGCAGGCGGTGTAGCGGGTGTGGGTGTTCTCCCGGAGGCGGTGGACGGCGACGGTCTCCAGCAAGTAGGTCAGGAACGTGGCAACGCTGCCCTGCGCGGAGGGAGCGGCTATGCCGCGGTTGCTGGTGGCAACCTTTTCTGTCAGCAGGGCCAGCGCCTCTTTCCGCGTGCTCCCGTAGACGTGGATGCGCTTGCGGGTGTCGCCGACGGCCAGGACGTATCCGGCGGCTTCCCAGCGGCCGTCCTTGCGCTGGTAGACGGTGCCGTCGCCGTTGGCGCGGACCCTGCGCGAGCCGGTGCCGGGAGCGGAGGTGAGGTTGGTGCCGGGGTTGGCCATCAGGCTGCCTGTTCGAGTTGGTGGTGGACGAGGGCGGTGAGGGCGTGGGTGGGGATGCGGCGGGCGCGGCCGATGGTGATGGAGGCGAGCTGCCGGGTGCGGATGAGGTCGTAGACGGTGGAGCGGCTGATCTTCAGGCGCGCCATGACCTCGGGCACGGTCAGCAGTTCGGCGTTGGCGGTCACGCGCTCGCCTCGGTCTGGCCGGGTGCGGTCAGCGGGTCGGTGGAGTGACCGGCGCGGTCACTGGCGCGTCGCGTCTGTCGGGTGCGGGCTGACTGCTCGGGTTGGGGCTTTGGCGTGGCGGCCAGGAGGTCTGCGAGGTGGGCGAGTTCGGGCAGGAGGCCGCTTCCGGTGTACTGCCAGTGCGAGATCACCAAGGTGGTGTCCGTGTCGACCTGCCGCTCGCTCCCTGCACGGTGACCGCTGCGGTGACCGGCCTCGGGGTCGGTGTGACCGGCGGTCAGGTCAGTGCGGTCACTGCGGTCACTGTGCTGGTCAGTGAACGGCCAGCCCTCACTGGCCTGCTGCTGGGCGTCGTTCTGGCGGGTGCGCCAGGTGGTGCGTTCGGCTCGGAAGTGGGCGAGGGTGGTGGAGTAGTGGCGGGTGCGGGTGGAGAAGTGGCCTCGGAAGCCGAGCATGTGGGCCCATTGCCGCAGGCGCAGGTGGGCGTGCTCGGGTCGGATGCCGAGGTGCCAGGCGGTGTGGATCATTTGGCGGGCGTGGTCGGTGAGGTCGTGTTGGGCGAGTTCGGCGAGGAATCGGAGTCGGCGGTCGAGGGTGCCGGTGGTGGTTTCGGCTCCCTTGGTGGCGTATTTGGCGATGTAGGCGGCGACGTGGCGGTCGGTGACGGGGGCGTGGTCGGTGAAGTCGGTGCTGCGGATGGCGCGGACGTCGATCTGCCGCCCGAACCGGAACACCGTGGGCTCCGTCGGCTGCGCGGGCCCGGCCGCCCTGACCCGGGAGCGGTGCTGGTGCGGGACGCGGGTGCGGTGGGCGGCGGCGTGGACGGCGTGGTCGAGGAGGTCGGTGGTGGCCCAGGTGGGCGGGGTGCTGGTGGGGCCGGTGGGGCCGTCGATGCGGATGACGGTGTGGAAGTGGATCTGTCCGCGCTTCTGGTATTCGGCGACCTTGGCGTACGACAGGGTCGCGTGGTGGCGCAGGGCGCGCTGCGTCAGACCAGCCGCATGCGCGATCTCGCGGCGCAGGTGGCTGGTGAAGCGTGCCCACAATGCAGGCGCGTGGGCGTTCCAGAGCACCGCGCCGGTGTAGTCGTACCCCTGCGGGTTGAGCGGTGTGCCGAGGCGCGGGTCGCTGTCACTGTGCCGGGTACCACAGGTGCACGGGGATGCGCCGGGTTGGTTGTGGACGGGGCCGAAGCCGGGGGCGGTGAGGGTGGCGAAGACGCGGGGGTGGGTGGCGACGGTGGTGGGGACGGTCTTGCCGCCGCGTAGCCCGGCGGCGATGAGTTGGTAGGTGTCGTAGCGGTAGACGTTCGAGCAGGACGGGCAGCGGGTGGCGCGGCGGTTGCCGCAGCGCAGCAGGAGTTCGCCGGCCGGGAGGTGGCGGGTGTCGAGGTGGTCGAGGATCTGGCCGGTGACGGTGTCCAGCCGGGTGCGGTGCCCGGTCATGCGGATGGGGCGGGCGCAGCCGCCCAGCGAGCCGATCTGCCGGGCCAGGGGTGCGAGGTGTCCGGCGGCGGCGAGCTTGGCCAGCCGGGCCGTCAGCCGCGCCCGACGTTCTAGCGCCGAGCCACGATTCGCCGACGCGTCGGCGGTGCTGGGGCGCGCAGGTGTGGCGAACATTGCGTTCGTGGGAGCGGACGTGGTTGCGGGGGAGGGGAGTTGGGGCTGTGCGGGCATGGAGACAGACCTCCGGCAGGGAGCGAGGAAAGAAGAGGGGCGACTGAGGGGCGACCCGAGTGGTCAGCGCACGAGGGCACGGTGCGCGAGTCGTCGGGTGTGGGTGGTGGGCCGGGGGCGTCTGGCCTGGTCAGCGGTGGTGTTCACCAGCGGTGCGTGAAGGTAGCATCGCTTCAACGGCGCATTCAAGTGCATCCCTCCTCATCTACTTCGGTGGCCTGGTGGGGTGCGGGTACTGTGCCTGGGCTTCCCGTTTTGGACGGGCCGGATTTCGGTGATAGTGGCGCGGAGAGGGCAGGTGGCCAGCGGTGACGGTCGGGAGGCAAGGGCGTAGGCCGGCGGGGAGCGCAGTGCTGTTGACGTTCGAGGTCATCGCCGAATCCCTGCGGGAGCGGATCCGCTCCGGCGGGCTGAAGCCGGGGGACGCGTTGTCGACGCAGGCGGTGCTGATGGCGGAGTTCGGGGCTTCCAGCTTGTCGGTGCAGAAGGCCATGGCCCTGCTGAAGCGGGACGGCTACGCGATCTCCCGCCCCGGCAAGGGCACCTTCGTCGCCCAGCCTGACATCGACATCGACACCGACGAAGATCCCGGCAGCTCGGACGTAGGGAGCGTGCCCGTCGGCGGGACGGCGGCTCGCGTCGAGGCGCTGGAGCTGGCACTCGCCCAGACCGTGGAACAGCTCACTGGCCTGCGGGCCCGCGTCGAAGCACTGGAGGCGGGCTTCACCAGGTGAGGCTGCTGACCCCCGGCCCCTGGACGGCCAGGGGCTGTGAGTGTGCGTCCAGATTTTCTCTACGAGGTTCAAGGCGGGCCCCGCCCGCTGGAGCTGGCCGCCGTCGTCGACAAGCCCACCGTTCACTCGGGAGGGCAGCGCGGCAGGTGGCGAGCCGCCCCTGTAGCCGGGGCGTGATCCAGGGCTGCGAGGGCGGCAACCGGGCAGATCGCCGGGCTGACCTGAATTGGGCTCCTGGCAGAGCAAGTTGTCGCCTGCGACCGTCCTACGGCCGGATCGCAGCGTAGGACCGGCCAGGGGGCCGATCCTCGCGTGCGTCGCACCGGGCTCACCGAGGGCGGTGGCCGGCCCCGCCTGCGGCGGGGAGCAGTGCTCCCGGCGGTCGGCCCTCTCGGCAGACCCCTCCCCGGCCCGGCCTCCGCGCCGCCACCCCGACGCCCGAAGGGTGCCCTCCCCGGCAGATTCGCATCCGCGTAGGCCACGGCCAGCCAGGACAGGTACAGCGCCCACCGGTCACCGACTACGCCACTGGCGAGCCGGGAGCCTTCCTATGAGCACCGACCACCCCGGGGCGCCGGACGGCTGTTCGAGTGGCGGTACGGACGGGTGGAAGCCCGGTGTCCCCGGGAGTTCCGCCCCGTATGCTGAACTCTGTCAGCCCGCAGCATGCCCCGGTGGAGGTCCCGATGAGCACACCCGACGCGGACCACTTCGCCTACCCGCCGATCAGGCCCCGCCTGTCGGTCGAGGAACTCCTTGCGGCCAAGAACACCCAGCCGATCCGCTCCCTGGACGACCTCGCCGCCGACACTTTCGAGTCGGATGAGGAGCTGGAGGAGTTCCTGGCCTTCACGTACGCCGAGCGCCACCGCGACGTGGCCTGAGCCGCCGCCGTGCAGCCCGTCATCCTCGACACCGACGTTGCCTCGCTAACCCACAAGCGCAAGCTCACCGGTCCGCTGGCCACCCGCCTGATCGGCCGGAAGCCACTGATCACCTTCGTCACCTTCGGCGAGCTGACCAAGTGGACCGAGATCCGGCACTGGGGCACCCGCAGTCGCCAGGAACTGGCCGACTGGCTCTCCGGCATCCCGATCCTTCCGGGCGACGAACCCGTCGCGGCGATGTGGGGCCGACTGTCGGCCGCGGGCATCCAGCGCGGACGCCCCCGACCGATCAACGACATGTGGATCGCCGCGTGCTGCCTGACCTATGACCTGCCGCTGGCCACGCTCAACCTCAAGGACTACGAGGACTTCAGGACCCACCACGGCCTGCGCATCCTCGGCACCGAATAGCCCGCCAGTGCGACGTCGGCAGCCGCCAGGCAGGCGCAGTGGTCTAGTCCTCTGACGGCAGTGGTGACGGCAACAACCACGGACATCAGCGCACAATCACGGACCCCGACGCACCGTCAAAACCCTGCTGACCTGCGAAAACGCAGGTGGGGAGGGGTCAAATAGCACACGTACTATGTACTCGCGGGCTCGACGCCGGTCCTTGTGCATAACAGCGGGTGTGGCGACGTTGCATTGGGGCGAGGGACCAATTCCGGCGACGCTTTGTCCTCCTTCACCTCTCCGAAGCCGGAGACTGAATTCGTGTTCGACTCCGACGCAGGAGAATTCCTGGCAGGCGACCGTGAGCGAATTCCTGGGGGGCTCAGTCCACATGAGCAACTGGCAGAATCCATGGGTGCCGATAAGAATACTGTGCTGGGCGGCACCATCTTCCGCGATAATGGCCGCTTGGTGTTCACAGAAAATAGTGGGCACTATGGTCATAGGTGGACGGATGCGACGCGCCAGCAGTTTCAAGAATTCTTGAATGGGCATGGAATTCAGTATGACTACAGGCCGTGGGGTTGAGATGACCGAATGGACTCCGGTGGTGTATCGCGGCGACGAGGCATGGATTGGAATCATGCCCGACGGTCGGATCGGCGTAGGCGTTGAGCTGGAAGGCCGGGCGACGCTTGAGGGCTCTGGGTTCGTTCCCATGTGGCCTTATTTGGAGCGCGATCTTACTGCCTGCCTTAGCGAGTTTTCCCGCGCATGGGAATCTCTCAATGGGGGCGGCGTGTCAACTCCCGAGAGGCTGGTCGAGCTAACGGTTGGGTCGGCATGGAATTCTGGCCGCTCGTATTGGATGCAGCTAGCCGCCCCCTGGGCTATCGAGATGGCACAGCAGCCAAATTTCGACCGTGAACTCATTCGTGAGCTTCTCGGTAGGATGGAAAATTCGGAGGTTCTGACTCCGGAGGTACGGGATCGAGTTCAACGTCTTAATTCGTAGGTGAAGCCTGCCATGGCGATGGTGGCTGACTTCTAGATCCCTATGGTGAACGCCGACATGGTGCGGCTCCCCGGGTAATTGAAGTAGCAGCGTCGGGATGCGGAAAATGCCAAAGAGGCCCCGCTGGATTTCGTTTCCAGCGGGGCCTCTTTGGGGTCTTGACGGCAGTAGTTGACGGCAACGTCAGCGGACGGGTGCTGCACAAAGCGGCGGGCCGTCGCCGTCGTCAGGTTCGCTGGTGGCCTCCAAGGGATTGCGGAGGGCACGGCCGAGGAGGTCGATGGCGTCGCGCTGGAGTCGTATGCGGACGTGGGCGTACACCGTCGCGGTCACCCCGATGTGGGCATGGCCGAGGAGTTCCTTGATGACGACGAGTTCCACGCCCTGCTCCAGAAGCAGGGTGGCCGCCGAGTGCCTGAGATCATGAAACCTGATGCGTCGCAGGGCGGCCCGGCGGAGTAGGGCGTTGAAGTGCCGGGTGAGGGTGGCTCCCTCGATCGGTGAGCCGTCGGGCCGGGTGAAGACGTAGCCGTTGGCCTTCCAGTCGGTCCCTGCCGCTTCGCGCTCCTGTGCCTGGCGTTTGCGGTGCTGTTCGAGGGAGCGCAGACACTCGGTGGGCAGAGCGATGCGCCGTTCTGAGCTGTGGGTCTTGGTCGGCAGGGCGGTCAGGCCGCTGGAGTTGGTGCGCTGAAGGGTGCGGCGGATGCTGGCGGTTGCGCCGACCAGGTCGAGGTCTTCCCAGCGCAGGCCGAGGAGTTCGCCCTTGCGCAGGCCGGTGCGTAGGGCGAGTTCGAACAGCCCACTGAGCCGGTGGCCGTCGACGGCGGTGAGAAACGCGCGCGCTTCCTCGGTGGTGAGAGGCTCGAACCGGCGGGGTCGAGGTGTTCCCATGCGGACGTTGCGGGCAACGTTGCGGGGGATCTCCTCTTCTCGGACGGCGTGCTCCAGTGCGGACTTGAGGACGGAGTGCACGTAGACCAGGGTCAGCGGGGACTTGGAGGCTGTTGATGACCAGGGCCGTTCAATTGGTTAGGGAGCTCGTCGCCCGGATTCCCGAGTTTGAAGATCTTTATGTCTCACATGAATTCAACAATGAAGGAGTGCTTCCACATCTGTTTTTCTGGGAGGTTGTAGGGGAAACAATTGATTCATATCTGGGCAAGGACTCTGGCCTTCCGGATTGGCGAAAAACGCTCCTTTTCCTGGAAGATCAGAGCTCCTTGGGGATATCCGAAGTGAATGAGATCATCGTCACTTCCTTCCTTGATAAACTGCCATTTCCGGGTAGTCCGGGCTGCGGAATAGTTGAGCACCTTGGACCTGTCATGGCCGGAAAATTCGCAAGAATTCGTCCTGCCGGATGACAGTCGGATGGAGTGGTGCAGCTGCCGCATCGCTGCGATGCGGAGCATCTGCGACCGGATGACTGACTACACCGGCGGCGACGACGGCATCTGGGTGGGGCTGATGATCGGCGCCAGTCCGGGCAAGGGCCTCCCCGTCCAGCCGATTGTCCCGACCAATCCCAGCGACGATCCCTTCGAGCACTACGACAACAGATTGTGGAAGGTCGTCCTGGCCGGTACTACAGGGGCGGTTGGAGAGCTCGTAGGCGTCGTTGCGCGTAGTGGATCCGTTTGCTGATGGTTTGGTGGGTTCTGCGCCACATGGATTGGGCGAAGACGAGCGCGGAGGGGTGGCGCACATG